>NZ_JBFUIA010000008.1:0-234527 GCF_056402115.1 Mucilaginibacter sp. P4_C11
ATGGCCCGATTAAATTTATTGGAAGAGACCCGGTACGAGAAGCTGCCGGTAAGCGTTTATGGCAACCAGCAGGAGGCATCCATTGCCGTAGCAGGCAGGATAGCTAAACTTATCCGCGATAAGCAGGCAAAAGGCGAGCAGGCAGTGCTTGGCCTGGCAACAGGTGTTACCCCCATCCGTGTTTATGCCGAACTGGTACGCTTACACAAAGAAGAAGGCTTGTCGTTTAAAGATGTTATCACCTTTAATCTGGATGAGTATTATCCCATGAAGCCCGATGCTGCCCAAAGCTATGTTACTTTCATGTACGAGAACCTTTTCAGCCATGTTGATATTGATAAGGCCAATGTGCATATCCCCGATGGTACTTTGGATAAAGAAGACGTGGTARCCTTCTGCCTGGATTATGAAAAACAGATTGAAGAATTAGGCGGCCTGGATTTACAGATATTAGGTATCGGCCGTACCGGCCACATCGGTTTTAACGAACCGGGYTCGGCGCCAAATTCGGGTACCCGTTTGGTTACTTTAGATGATTTGACCCGCAGTGATGCCGCCCGCGATTTTGGCGGCAAGGCCAATGTGCCTACCAAAGCCATCACCATGGGTATTGGTACCATTTTTAAAGCAAGAGAGATCATCCTGATGGCCTGGAGCGCCAAAAAAGCACCTATTGTTAAAAAAGCCGTGGAAGGTGAAATATCCGGCGAAGTACCTGCCACTTACCTGCAATTATCAGATCATGTTGAATTTGTGCTTGACGAAGCAGCCGCATCTGAACTCACCCGTTTTGATACCCCATGGCTGGTAAAAGATTGTTCATGGGATGATAATACCCTGAAAAAGAAAGCCGTGATCTGGCTGGCTGATACCATTGGTAAACCTGTATTAAAACTTACCGAAGAAGATTACAACAACCACGGTATGGCTCAATTAGCAGTAGAGCAGGGCCCGGTTTACAACATCAATATTGATATTTTTAACCAGATACAGCATACCATTACCGGCTGGCCGGGTGGCAAGCCGAATGCAGATGACTCACAACGGCCTGAAAGAGCTTTRCCWGCMAAAAAACGCTCGGTTATCTTCTCCCCGCACCCGGATGATGATGTGATATCGATGGGTGGTACCTTCATCCGCCTGGTTGACCAGGGACATGATGTGCATGTGGCCTACCAAACATCGGGCAATACCGCCGTCTGGGACGATGATGTGCTGCGCTACATGGAATTTGCTATCGATTTTACCAACAGCATTGGCGAGGACGGCGGCCATCTGACTAAATTATACGAAGAAATGCGCGCTTTCTTCCCGCAAAAACAACCCAACCAGATTGATACCCGCGAAATCAGGAATGTAAAAGGTTTCATCCGTAAAACAGAGGCGATCTCGGGAGCCCGTTATGCAGGTTTGCCCGATGACCATATCCACTTTATGGCCTTGCCCTTTTACGAAACAGGCAAAACCAAAAAGAACACCGTTGGCGAAGAAGATATTCAGCTGACCATCGACCTGTTACAAAAAATAAAGCCACACCAGATTTTCGCTGCCGGCGATTTTGCCGACCCTAACGGAACCCACCTGGTTTGCTTCAACATTATCCTTGCAGCACTCGACCGGTTGAAAGCCACAGAAGAATGGGTTAAAGATTGCTGGCTGTGGATGTACCGCGGCGCATGGCACGAGTTTGAAACTTATGAAATTGAAATGGCTGTGCCACTTTCACCACAGGAAGTTATCCGCAAGCGCAACGCTATCTTTAAACACCAATCACAAAAAGACAGGCCTGTTTTCCCTGGTGACGATGCAAGGGAATTCTGGGTTAGGGCTGAGGATCGGACGAGAGATACTGCTAAAAAATACGATAGACTTGGCTTGGCAGAATATGAAGCCATGGAAGGATTTAAGCGTTATAAGTTTTAAGAGGTTGTACGTTTTACGTGGTACGTTATACGTCAGATCACAACAAGGTAATTCTATCGCCTACTTATTCTGGTTCTATTTATGCAGAAATTTAAGGACTTAATTCTATGGAAAGAAGCTCATCAACTTACCGTTAAAGTTTATGAGGTATCCAAAAAATTCCCAAAGGAAGAGCTATTTGGTGTTACGTCCCAATTAAGGCGGGCGGCAACATCAATCTCTTGCAATATAGCAGAAGGTTGCGGTAGATATACCTCGAAAGACTTTGCAAATTTCCTTCAAATTTCGCTCGGCTCAACTAATGAAACTGATTATCTAACAATATTGGCGAAAGATCTAAACTATCTTTCCGAAGGCGATTTCGTCATATTACAGGAAAAAATCAATAAGGTAAGAGCAATGAATATTAACTTACTCGAAAAAGTAAGGAACAAAAACGTATAACTTAAAACGTCCAACGTATAACCTAATGACCCAACAGGAAAAAAACCCAAGACTCCTCTCCCTTGATGTAATGCGTGGCGCTACCATTGCCGCCATGATATTGGTGAACGACCCCGGCGATTGGGGGCATATTTATCCGCCGCTGGAACATTCCAAATGGAATGGCTGTACGCCTACAGACCTGGTGTTTCCATTTTTTTTGTTTATGGTTGGGGTATCGGTTACCTATGCTATGGAAAGCAGGAAAGCAACTGTTCCTCATTCCAAATTAATTCTGAAAGCACTGCAACGCACCGTTATCTTAATTGCTATCCCGTGGATAACACAATTGATATTTCATTGGGATCGAGGGTTTTCGCATTTAAGGTTTCCCGGCGTATTGCCACGTATTGCTTTGGTCTATTTCATTTGTACCATCATCTATCTAAAAACATCACAAAAAACACGCGATTGGATTTTTGCCGGCGCGTTAATTGGTTATTTTATCATCATGACGTTTATCCCCGTTCCGGGTGTAGGCTATGCCAACCTGGAACCAGCCACTAACATGGGGGCCTGGGTAGACAGGTTGGTTTTTACCACCAATCACCTCTGGAGTGAATCGCACACCTGGGACCCCGAAGGCTTATTGGGCACCTTACCTGCTGTGGCAACCGGGTTGTTCGGTATCAGGATTGGCAGTTGGTTGAAGCGAAAAGATGTAGACGATAATGTTAAGGTAAGCTGGATGTTTACCTATGGCGTTATAGCCGTTGTTGCGGGGCTGGTTTGGGATTTGTTTTTCCCCATTAATAAAGCCCTGTGGACAAGCTCTTTTGTGCTTTACACCGGCGGATTGGCCACCATTGCACTGGCACTAAGCTACTGGCTTATTGATGTGCAGGGGCGTAAACGGTTTACTTATCCTTTCGTGGTTTTTGGGGCCAACGCCATTACGGCTTATGTGCTTTCGGGTTTTATTCCGCATTATATGAACATGATAAAAATTGGCGGATTATCTATTTATCAAACCTTTTTTGCGCCCCATTTCTCGCCCCTGAATGCCTCCTTGGCAAGTGCCATATTTACAGTTATTATATTATGGCTGGTGATGTGGATATTGTATCTTCGAAAAATAATTATCAAAATATAGTAAATGAAATTTAAACCAACCCTTATCGCCTTAATGGGCATTTTGCTCTTCTGCATCACCAACTCAAAGGCACAAACCACCACTCCATCCTTCAGTGCATCGCAATTAAAAGCGGCCGAAAATTTTTTGATAGCCACCGGGATAAACAGCCAATTTGGAGGAATTGTTGATAACATGATAAATACATCAAGCGCCCAGGTTCCCGAAGCACAACGAGGAGAATTTGTAAACGTAATGAAACGTTTTATGGTCAAATACTATTCGTGGGATGTATTAAAAACTGAATTTGCAAAAATATACGCCACAGAGTATACCGAAGATGAACTCAATCAGTTAACGGCCTTTTACAATTCGCCGCTTGGTAAAAAGTTAAGCGCGAAAACGCCAATTTTAATGCAAAAGGGCATGGCTTTAGGGCAAAAAACCGTAGCCGACCACAGGCCCGAGCTGGAGCAAATGATGCAAGACGCATTTGCGAAAAAAGAAGCACCAGCGACAAAGCAATAATTAAGGACCACAATTTGTAACTAATAGTTTCGTTTAGCATCTTAGCATAAAATATTCCCTATAATAATATGAATTTAAATAAACAGCTTTCTGTAGCCGCTTTAGCTTTCCTTATAGCTTCAGGAAGTGCTTTTGCACAAGTTAAAAAAAAGCCGGCACCATCGCCCAAAAGCAAACCGGTAGCATCGCAATTGCTTGCAAAGGCAGATGTATTGCCCATAGATAATAAGGTAATAATTGGCAAACTGCCTAATGGCCTTACTTATTACATCAGGCAAAATGTTGAACCTAAAAACAAAGCCGAACTTTACCTGGTAAACAAGGTAGGGTCTGTTTTAGAAACCGATGATCAGCAAGGCCTTGCCCACTTTACCGAGCACATGGCCTTTAACGGCACCCGCGATTTCCCTAAAAACCAAATGGTTGATTACCTGCAAAAATCAGGTGTGAAATTTGGCGCCGATTTAAATGCTTACACCTCATTTAACGAAACCGTTTACCAGCTACCCATTCCTACCGATACGGCAGCTATTTTTAATAATGGCTTTAAAATATTGGCCAACTGGGCAGGCTACGTAAGCTTCGATCCTGCTGAAATTGATAAAGAACGCGGTGTTGTTTTAGAAGAGCAGCGGCTGCGCGGCAAAAACGCGCAGGAGCGTTTGCAACAGCAGATATTGCCCGTGTTGCTTAATAGCTCCCGCTACGCATTGCGTTTGCCTATAGGTAAGGAAGATATCCTTAAAAACTTTAAACCCGAGACAATAAAAAGCTTTTACCATGACTGGTACCGCCCCGATTTGCAGGCGGTAATTGCGGTGGGCGATTTTGACCCTAAACATGTTGAAGAGCTGATAAAGCAAAACTTCTCGGGCCTGCAAAACCCAACTGCCGAAAAACCACGCACAAAGTACACCGTACCTGCTACACCGGGTACTGCTGTTAAAATAGCTACAGATAAGGAATTCCCTTACACGCTGGCCGAAATCATTGTAAAACATCCTGGTACAACGGTTAAAAACACCGTTGACTATATGCAGAGTGTCAGGATCAGGTTGTTTAACCAGATGCTGAATGCCCGTTTAGGCGAATTGCTGCAAAAACCAAATCCACCGTTTTTATTTGGCCGCTCAAGCTATGGCGGCTTTTTGGGTGAACAGGATGCCTTTACTTCCATTGCCGTTGCCAAAACGCCTGCCGAGTTAGAAGGCGCCATTAAAGCCGTTGTTGCCGAAACAGAAAGGGCCCGCAAGTTTGGCTTTACCCTTACCGAACTGGAGCGCGCCAAACAGGATGCGTTGGTGCAAATGGGTAATGCCTATAAAGAGCGTGATAAAACACGATCGGCAAATTTTGTACGTGAGTATCAGCAACACTTTTTAGAAGGCGAAGCAATCCCCGGTATTGAGTACGAATACAATTATTATGTAAACAATATTAACAAGATCACGGTAGACCAGATGAATGCTTTGGCCGGTAAATTTATTGGCGACCAAAACAGGGCCGTGATTGTTGAAGCCCCCGAAAAAGACAAGGCTACCTTACCAACCGAAGCCACATTACTGCAATGGATAAGTGCGGCAGGACAAGGTGTTACCGCCTATGTTGACAATGTATCATCAGAGCCTTTGTTGAGTAAATTACCCGAGGGTACCAAAGTTGTGAATACCGTTGTCGATTCGTTAATTGGTACTACTACTATAACCCTTGGTAATGGGCTTAAAGTGGTATTAAAGCCAACCGATTATAAAAACGACCAGATCCTGATTAATGGCTATGCCTTTGGTGGCTCGTCGTTAGCAAGCGATGATGATTTTACATCGGCTAACCTGGCTTCGTCTATCATTAGCAGCAGCGGTATTGCGCAGTTTAACCAGGGTATGCTCGATAAAAAAATGGCCGGCAAAAATGTGAGCATTACACCGTACATCAGCGAGTTTGCCCAGGGTATTTCGGGTAACTCATCGCCTGCAGATTTTGAAACGGCGTTGCAGTTAATTTACCTGTACTTTACCCAGCCACGCAAGGATAACGATATCTGGCAATCAACAATTGCCCAAACAAAATCTGTATTGGCCAACAGGGGCCTCGATCCGCCGAGCGTGTTCCAGGATACAGTATCGGCCACGTTAAGCAACCACAATTTCAGGGGAATGGTTACCACGCCCGAAAGGCTGAGCAAAGCATCATTGGATAAGGCCTACAGCTTTTATAAAGCCAGGTTTGCCGATGCAAGCAATTTCACCTTCACCCTGGTGGGTAATTTTGATGTGGAAACGGTAAAACCATACCTGGAGCATTACTTAGGAGGTTTGCCATCAACCAATAGCAAAGAAACCTACAAGAATTTGAACATTCAACCTCCGGCAGGCGAGGTCACCAAAATAGTTAATAAGGGTGAAGCCGAAAAAAGCAGTGTGCAACTGGTATTCAGCGGAGATTATGAGTATAACGATGCCAATAACATCCAAATGGATGCATTGGAGGAAGTATTGAATATTAAATTGATTGAACGCCTGCGCGAGCAGGAAAGCGGTGTTTACGCTCCTGGCGTAAGGGCGGGTTACCACAAAACGCCAAGCGGCAGGTATAGCATCACCGTTTATTTTGGATGTGCGCCAGCGAATGTAGACAAAATGATTGCCTCTACCCTGGATGAGATAGCCAAGCTTAAACAAAATGGTGCCCTACCAACCGATATCCAAAAATTTGTAGCCGAAGAAGCCCGCAGCACACGCGAGCAAATGAAAGAAAATGTTTTTTGGGCCGGATACCTGGCGTCATCGTCACAAAACGGCGAAAACCCGGATCAAATTTTGCAACACGTAGGTAACCTGGAACAGGTAACTGTACAAAGTACCAAAGATGCAGCCAATAAATACTTAAGCGGCAAAAACTTTATCAAATTGATTTTACTGCCCGAGAAGAAATAATTATTTCTTGCTGATAGTAAAAGCGCCCTGTTGGTTTACCCGGCAGGGCGCTTTTTGTTGGTCCCATCAATATGGTCTTTCGCTTAATGTATATTGATATAGGCAGAAGCCGTCTCATGTGCTTTGTGCACCACAACAGCCACACATTTTTTAGTAGCGTCGTCTACCTCGAAGGATATGCCCTTATCGGCATCAGTATAAACCTGTACATTGTGGCCGTTGGCTTTATACCTGGTAACAGGTTTTAGCGAATAATTTTTTTTAACAGCATCTAAAGTAGCACCAACACCCAAATGACCGGCAGTTTTAAACCACGGCGATGTTATCAGTATTTTTTGGACACGGCTGATAGATTCATCTTTGCCGCCCATGTTACGGTGCGAATAAATACTGGTGCGGTAGCCTTTGGTATCGTGTTTGGCAAACCATACCATTAATGAGCTGCCCATGGCAGCATCCGAGCTATCGGGCTTGCCTAATTGCATTAAGGCCAGCTCCAGGTCCTGGTCAATCAGTATATGGCCTATTCCTTTTCCCGGCAAAATAAGGCGATCGCTTGTAACGGTACCCATAGTTGAGGTATCTGACATTATCAGCTTATCGGCTGCAGAATCATCAACGATAGATTTATCGGTTAGTGTAGTATCAGCCGCCCCGGTTTTGGCAGTATCGGCAGTTGATTGTTTTTGGGCTGGCTGGTTACAGGATAACAGGCCTGTTGCCAGCAATATGATCAGGCTACTTTTTATCATACTATAGCTAACAGGATTTATCACTAATTTGTTGGCGCGTATTTGTTGCATTGGCTAACTAAACGCAAATTCAATTGTTAAGCAAAGGATGATTACAAAGGGCCGGCAGGTTATACAGCATTGGTACAAGCAAAAAAACTGGCAGCAATTCGCCTTTCAGCAGGAAATGGAGGCGGCCTACCTGGGCGGCTACTCCGGCTTGCTTAACGCCCCTACTGGGAGCGGCAAAACCTTTGCTTTGTTTTTGCCCTTCCTGGTCGATTTTATTAACAAATACCCCGATACTTACACCACGCAAAAAAACAATGGCTTGCTGATGCTATGGATAACCCCATTGCGTGCGCTCACCAACGATATCCGCAAAGCCATGCAGGAAGCCTGCGACGAAATGGGCTTGCCCTGGCATATAGCTACCCGCACAGGCGATACATCGGCAGCAGAAAAAGCCGCGCTGAAACGGAAATTACCCGAGGTGCTGCTTACCACCCCCGAAAGCCTGCACCTGATGCTGGCCCAAAAAGACTACCCCAAATTGTTCAATAACCTGCAGGTTGTAGTTATTGACGAGTGGCACGAACTCCTGGGCACCAAACGCGGCGTACAGGTGGAGCTGGGGCTGTCTAAGTTGAAAGCCTTAAGTCCGAAGTCTGAAGTCTTTAGTGAGGTCCCCGAAAAAGACTCAGGACTTATGACTCAGAACTTAAGACTCAAAATCTGGGGCATCAGCGCAACCATAGGCAACCTGGAGCAGGCGGCCGAGGTTTTGCTGGGCAATAACTTCCCGGCAGATCAGATCAGGATGGTACGGGCCAACCTGGAGAAGAAACTGGATATCCAGTCCATCATCCCCGATAATGTGGAGAATTACTCATGGGCAGGCCATATTGGTTTAAAGCTGCTGCCGCAAGTGATGGAGATTGTGGCCAAAAGTAAAACCACGCTGATATTCACCAATACTCGGTCGCAATCCGAGATCTGGTACCATGCTATTTTAGATAATTACCCGGAATATGCCGGCATTATGGCCATGCACCACGGTTCGTTGGATAACGAGCTGCGCAACTGGGTAGAGCAGGCCCTGCATGCCGAAGCCCTGAAACTGGTGGTGTGCACATCCAGCCTGGATCTTGGGGTCGATTTTCGGCCGGTTGATTGCGTAATACAGGTGGGCAGCCCCAAAGGCGTGGCCCGTTTTATGCAACGGGCCGGGCGAAGCGGCCACCACCCGGGTGCGGTATCACGGGCGTATTTTGTACCTACACACTCATTGGAATTGCTGGAAGGGGCCGCGCTTAAAGCCGCCATCAAACGCGGCATATTTGAAAGCCGCGACCCTATGCTGCTTACCATGGACGTGCTGATCCAATACATGGTTACATTGGCCGTATCAGACGGTTTTAGGGCCGATGAGCTATTTAACGAGGTAAAGGGTACCTACGCCTTTGCCGACCTTAGCCGCAACGAATTTGGCCAGCTGCTGGAGTTTATAACCACCGGCGGCAAAACACTGGCGCAATACGATGAATTTTTAAAGGTAGAAATAGAGAACGGCCTGTACAAAGTAAACAGCCGCAGGGTGGCCATGCGGCACCGCCTGAGTATAGGCACCATCACCAGCGAGCTGAGCATCCGGGTAAAATGGTTAAGCGGCGGCAGCCTGGGCACCATCGAAGAATCCTTCGTATCCAAGCTTAAGCCAGGCAATACCTTCTGGTTTGCAGGCCGTAGCCTGGAGTTTATCCGGGTAAAGGAAATGACGGCCTTTGTCAAAAAATCAAACTCCACCAAGGGGTTGATACCCAGCTGGAATGGTGGGCGCATGCCCTTGTCGTCACAACTGGCTGCTGTGTTCAGGGATAAGCTGGACGAGGTGGCGCATGGCATCGAAAAAGATGTTGAAGTCATCGCCCTCAAGCCCTTGTTTAAATTGCAGCAGGAGTTATCGCACCTGCCCCAGAGCCACGAGTTTTTGATCGAGTCATTTAAATCCCGCGAAGGGCACCACCTGTTATTTTATCCTTTTGAAGGCCGGCTGGTACACGAGGGGATGGCATCATTGCTGGCCTTCAGGATCAGTAAAATCAGGAATGCCAGCTTCAGCATCGCCATGAACGATTATGGCTTTGAGTTGCTTACCGACGAGGACGTACCCATTGAGGACGTGCTGGAAGATGCCAGCTTTTTTTCGATAGATAACCTCATTGATGATATCCAGCACAGCCTGAATGCCAACGAGATGGCCCGCAGGCGGTTCAGGGACATAGCCCACATTGGCGGGCTGGTATTTACCGGCTATCCCGGGCAGCAGGTGAAGAATAAGCATTTGCAGGCATCAACCTCCTTATTGTTCGAGGTGTTTACCGAGTACGAGCCGGATAACCTGCTGGTGCGCCAGGCATATAATGAGGCTTTGGCTTTCCAGCTGGAGGAGTTTAGGCTGCGTGCAGCTTTACAACGGATAGCCACCCAAACCATCATCCTGAAAACCATTGAACGGCCTACGCCATTTGCCTTCCCGATAATGGTTGACAGCCTGGGCCGGGAAAAACTGACTACCGAAACTATGGAGGAACGTATTGCCAAAATGGCCCGCCGCTACGGTGCCGAAGGCGTTGGCGAAGTTGATGAAACCCGCAAAAACCGCAAGCCCGGCATCACCCGGAAGAAGGGATTTTAAGTGCCCTTAAAAACTGCACTTTACGAGTATCCACCTGTAGTTAATTAACATGCCATGTAAATAAAAACTGTTCAGCAGCGCTGGATATCATCGCATATTTTTTATATTTATAAGCAGTAAATCACCTCAAAAACCTATCGCCATGGCCTCAAAAATCAGCTTCAATACCGATAAAATACCGCGTTTAAATACGTTTATTCCACAGGCCGTAATAGCAGGCGGTTTAATATACGTTTCGGGCATGGCGGGGCTTAATCCCGAGACCGGCAAACTTATCAGCGATACTTTTGAAGGGCAGGCCCGGCAGGCTTTTACTAACATCCAAACCATACTGCAGGAAGCCGGCAGCAATATGGATAACATTGTAAAAACCACCATCTGGATGGTTAGCGGCCAGGACCCAACCTTTGCAGCCA
Organism: Mucilaginibacter sp. P4_C11; assembly: GCF_056402115.1. NCBI lineage: Bacteria > Pseudomonadati > Bacteroidota > Sphingobacteriia > Sphingobacteriales > Sphingobacteriaceae > Mucilaginibacter > Mucilaginibacter sp. P4_C11. Next base: position 10,785 of record NZ_JBFUIA010000008.1, read on the forward strand.
TCAATAAAGTTTATGCCGAATTCTTCCCCGAAAACCCGCCGGCACGCAGCGCCCCGCAGGTAATGCCTTTTCCGGGTGGTATCCTGGTTTCGGTGGAGTGCGTGGCGCTGGCGTAAGGTGAATTGCGGCACATCACGCTATAGTTTTCAGTGCAAATGTTTGGGTTATTTAATGAAAATAAAAAAAAATAACCCAAAGGAGCACATGATATTTATACTTAAATTTTTTATAAGGAGGTTGAAAAATGCTTAATGTATTATTCGTAATAACAAACGAATATCTGCAATTATTTTTTATGATATTGACAATAATAGTTGTCGCCGTTTTGGCTTATACTTTATTGTTAATTATCCGGGCATTAAAAAAATATTTGAGGGAAGAACGGTAGGTGGCGTTTTCCTGTACCCTTGGGTTTCTGCAATGCTATTAAGTTAAAGATTTTATCCCCCGGAGGGGGAAAAGCTTTGTAGCAAAAAAGAAAAATGTAGCACCGTGCCAGAGGTACGGAACTTTAGGCATCGTTCTAAAAAAGCTTACAGATTTTAGAGTTATCCTGTGATCAATTTACGGGTGGCGTACCTCTGGCACGCAAAAACGTTAATTCGTGTGTGCTACAAAGCTTGTACTCCTCTGGAGCACCTTTGAGACCCAAAATTTAATAGTATTGGAGAGAAGGTAAATTGAGCGGCTAAACAACGACTGGCTGCCCTGCTGTGGACAAGCAAAGCTTCTGGTGAAGTGTTGTCACTTTACCGGCGAAAGCTTGCATTTTACGCATATTTCGGTTGTGGAACTATATAATACGGCGTTTTCGCTAAGCAACGAGTGCAGGGATACTAATACCAACACAGCCTAAACTGGGTGGGAGCTAAATTATTGAGGCATTTTCTTGTTTCGCTTTAGTCTTTTATTAAATTTATAGGAAATAACTTAACCTTATGGCTTCACTAAAAGATACACCGGAACATGCTGATGGGAATACTCCAAAATTTAAAAAAATATTAAAACATTTACTTAACGACGGCCACATTTTCCTAATCGTATTGTTAGGCATAGGCGGAATGTTTTTTTATACGAGTTTTTTCTTTTCGCATTTGAAGACTACGAAATTTAAAAAAGAATATTGGCTGGTAAAAGATACATTAGTTAGAGGCAATACCAGAACCGCCGCCGATACCGTAATCACGACCGAAGATACATTAAAAGTCGTTTATCATCCTCTGATTAGCGCTCATATTGACAGCTCGGCAAAGGACCGTGGACGTGCCTTGAAAAGCCACGAGAAGCTCGAAAATACCAACGGCAAATCTACTATCAACTATAAACAGCTATACTTTACATATAATTCTGTTTTCATGGTGTGGATTGCATTCGGTGCAATTGGGTTTGGTTTTGCGCTGGCTTCTCTGCCTGTGCTGCTTATGTCTATCAGAAATTTAATTCTTCAGTTTAAAATTAGGTGGTGGACACTTGGATTCATAACATTTTTTTCTGCAGTAATTGGCTGGCTTATGTACCATTCTGACAAAATTGATTATTTTATGGGAACAATTACCATTGTCAGACAATTCGGCATTTTAGTTAGTGAACCCGACAGTTTGCATTATTTTGTGGTGGCAGGTGTTGTAGCCGGATTATTCGGTTTTGCAGGGCAAATGTTGGTTAATACTTCAATAAATAAATTGCCCGATACGATTGCATTTCTTGATGAGATGGAACAGAAAGACGTCAGGAAGAAATTTTTATTGCTCCGAAATCAACTTAAGCTTTTTCTCATAATTAATTCCGTCTCTATTGTGCTTTCCGTACTTACAGTTGATGCTTTCAGAAGGGCTATTATTGCAGACATTCAAGTTAATTTGGATATTTTACCACAGAATTTTGTTTATCTGTACGGGCTTATATTTACATCTTGCCTGGCTGTCATTTATGTGCCTATCTATTCGCGATTGAAACTTAAAGGTGAGCAGATGCTGGACGATGTTTCTCAAGCTGACCAGGAAGGTAACTTAAAATCCATTACAGCAACGTTACGCATTCAGCAAACTCCCATTGAAAGTTTGCAAGTCATACTTTCCATATTAGCATCTGTGCTCACAAGCTTAGTGCCCGGCTTGCTAAAAATTTGACCGTAAAAGAATACGTAATATTCAAATCGCTGTCCGTAGCTGTGCCGTTGAGCTTCAGTTACGGAGCTGTAATACGGCATTTCGTGAGGTTAACCAAAAGTGGTCGGTGTGGAAACGCCGACCAAAGGCCGGACTGGCGGTAAATACATTACCCCCAGGATCAAAAAATAATAAGATGGAAGATATCGCGGATATATATGTAGCTATTGAGTTCCCCAAAAGAAACGAAAGTATAGACACATTCACCCAAAACTATTTAAAAGGCTTTAAGGAGACTAATGGTTACTACGAATACCCGCCTTTTAGGGGTGAAACCGAATTTGAAACGGATGATTATAAATTAATGTTGTCATTTGTTTTACAAAAGGAAAAGAGCAGATTTTGTTTTTATTTTGAAAATGAGGCAAATAACGAAGCGCCCTTCGCCATGATGTTTTTTAACCAAGACGGATCGTTGTTTTTAGGCCTTGGGGTTCATGAACAGTTTGAGTCGAAATATGAACAGATGCTGAAAAACGACTTTCAATCATCCTTAATTATGTTTTGCTATAACGTTATGCCGCCAGATAATTTGGTGGAATTTAAATCTGTCATACAACGTAAATGATAATCCTCGCTACGGCACCCGATTAACAATTGGGTAGGCAGCTAAAAGTGTTGCGGGAGCGAGGGAAATAAAATTTTAAAACTGCCCCGTTTTGCTCATCTTTGAGCACCTAATGAAAGAATTGCCTGTTTTAATAGCTGAATACATAGAAGGCCGTAGCTATGCTGTTGGTGAATTATACGATAGATTTAAAAACCGATTACTGTTGCTGGCATATAACTACTGCCAGGACAAAGAGCTGAGCAGGGACATAGTACAGGATGTTTTTGAGAAATTATTGATTTTACCTGTCGAAAAACGGAAGGAGTATTTTGGCACCCCGGATATCAATATCCTCGCTTATTTAACAGTTATCATAAAAAACAAATGTATTGATGCAAAAAGAATTAGTAGTAACAGGGAGAAAATTTTAAATAGCAGTCGTTATCCTTTTAATTCATCAATAAAGATAACTTCGTTAGAAAGATTTTCTATTGATGGATTAAATGAAATGTTAACCAATTTACAACCAAGAGAGCGCCAGATTATTCAACTTCACATAAACGGGTATTCTAATCAGGAAATTGCCTCCAGCCTTAATATTAGCTACAATACAGTTAAAAATAACATTTATGACTCCAGAAAGAAACTGAAAAACCTTTGGAACTTATTTATGTCTTAAAAAAAAGATAAACCTCTGTGGAAAGCCAAAACAACCATTCGCTAACATTTGACGATGTTATTGCCGCATCAAAGCCGGGAGTTTCTTTGGATGTTCGTGAATCAGTAAAAAGGAAACTGGAAAATACTTTTTCGAACGACGAGGCGCTGGAAGGTGTGATTAAATTCCTGAAAAATCATAACTATAATTTTGATGAGTTATATCAATTTCTTGATTTGGCCATCGATCTGTCTGATACAAAAGCGCCCAGGAAAATTAATTATCGATTTGTTATAGCTACTGCTGCATCTATAGTGCTGGTTATAGGAATTGTTTGGTTACTGCTATATAAAAACAAATCAAACAAAGAAATGACGGCAGCTGTTTTTTATGAGCCGGGCTTGCCTGTTTTTGCCGCAGCCAATGGCAAAAAAGACTTCCAGGAATTAATGTCGGCATATAGGATGGGGGATACAAAAACGGGGCTGGATTTTTATAACAGGCTGATAAAAAAAGATGTCGCTAATGATACGCTGCATTATTTTGGCGGCTGGCTGTTTTTTATGAATAAACAGCCTCATTTGGCTATGAATGATTTTAAAATTGCGGCCAACACATTAAATGGGAGTTACCGTTATAAGGCTGAATACATGCAGGCAATCAGCTGTTATATTGCCGGCCAAAAAACAGAATCAAAACAATTATTTGAAAAAATTCAAAGAGATAAATTAAGCCCTTATCAAAAAGATGCTAAACTATTATTGTCTAAAAGTGGTTTTTGGTAATTTATTATTACTTTTTTTTCTCCTTTTTACCAGAAAGATTGACAACGGTATAGTTAAAAATACGGCAAAATAATAGCTTACAGCCTTTTTTTCTACAAGTTTAACCGGCGAGTCATCACCTATTATTGTTAATCCGCCCCAGTAAACCGGATTCTTTTCTTCTTCTGTTTTGGTTTGCGCTAAATAGTCTTTTTGAGCACTCCTTAAAGCGTCAGACTTTTTCATTCCTGCCGACAGATAATGGTAGAATTTTTCAACAATAAACGAGGCAGAACGGTCATCCAGTTTCCAATAGGAAAACAAACAGCTTTTAGAACCGGCATAGGTAAACCAATAAGCCATATTTAGATAACTATCGGTCACCCTGATATCGCCCATGCCTGTTTGGCAGAGCGACAATACGGTTAAATCCGCTTGTAACTTTGTGTTGATAATTTCATTAATGGTTAAAAACCTGCTTTCGCCATAATGGGAACTATCCATAACTATTTTTAAATTCTCGGCAGCCACCGCATCGCTGAAACAATGGCCGGCAATTTGGATGATATTTGCCTTACCAGCGCTTAACTGATAATTGGGAATGGTGGAGTTTGACTGGTTAAAAACATTAAAGCCAAATGTTGTTTTTAAAACATTGCCCGATTTGTTGAAAAACGGCAAACTATAAAATATGGTATTAGTATAGCTTGGTATATAGGCCTGAAGATTGGTTAACACATTGCCGTTTTGTTTTTTTAACCGGCTCCTCATGGATGCAAATTGATACGAAAAGTCGTAGTTAACGATGTATTTATTTCTCAGGTAAGGGAGGCTGCCAAAAGACCGGATACCCAATGTATCAGACACCATCATGTCAAACTTAACGATGGATGATAAGGTAGATGAATATACAAGCAGGTGGTTTATGCGGTTGCCCAGCAACGTTTTTATGGGGTCAAAAAAAGCCTGGTATGCGGCATAGTAATACTTTTTAAAATGAGAAAGGTTGTTACAAACAGAATCGGAGATTTGTATTTGGCCGAAACGCTTTTTAAGATTTCCGAAGTTGATTTTTTGAATAGAAACGGTGTCGGCACTTATTACTATGGCATATATATAGTCATAGTAAGATGTTAAATCCGAAAAACTGATTATTGCCTCATTTAAACGGAGGTGCTTTTGTATGGCCTGTATTTGGGGTAAAATGGGTTCGGCAATATGGTTTCGGCATTTATACTCATCTTTAAGAAAATAATTCTTGCTGCTTTCCTGGGCACTAAACGCCAAATCTAAATATTTTTTATCCTTTTCTGTTTGGTATAGCTGATAACAAATTCTAATTACATCTTCATAAGGGCTTTTGGCATAATTTTCACGAAAATAATGTAATGATTTACTCTGGTTAATCATTTGCCAATTTTGCCAGTAAGGCGCCAATTGAAGCCATTGCACTAATTCTTCCTTTTTCTTTTTAACCAATAGCCTGCCGGTATAAATACTGTCTTTTACCCCTGATTCCCACAGGTATGTGTTTGAATAAGCGAAAGTGTATTGAGCAATGGAAAAGTTATTTTTTTTCAAAATTGCTTTTGATGAGTCGAAATACTTTTCGGCCAATTTAAAAAACCGGCATTGGTAATTGAGTAAACCAATCAAATTGTTAAGGTATAATAAATCAATCTTATTGGATGGGTAATTAGATTTTAATATGGTTGCCGCCATCTGATAGCCAACAAGTGATTTTGGGTACCACCGTCTGTTAACTCGCGGATCCTTATTTCTGGTTTGATCAATATTGGCATTGCCGATAGCCCTCCACAATAAGTTTTGATTATACCGCTCTCTGTTATAGCCCTTATTTATTAGTTTGATGGCCGTGTCTGCTATTACGAATACCTTTTTGTCATCAAGGTTGCGGTATATATTGATAGATGCAGTGTAAAACGATACCGGATTGTAAAACTTCTTTTCTTTTTGGGCGGCGGTGTTATAAAGGTAGCGTGCCGAATCTAAATAAGGTTTGCCCGTATTAGGCACAATTTGATATGCATAATATCGGGCCATATTTATATAGGCTTTTGCTTTATAAAAGTTTTTAAGATGGTTGCGCGTTGCAAGTTGTAAAACGGTATCAGAAATATTTTTAAACTCCTCCATTTTAAACAGGCCGAAATAACATTCTGCTAAAACCAAATAAGCATCTGTTTTTATTTTAACATTTGGAGGGGCATTTAATACACCTGTAGCAAGAGTACTTCGCAATTGTTGAATTGCCATCACGCGGTTTCCATTTTCGTTTAAAATTCGCGCTAATAGCACCTTTGCCTTAATGATATCAGCTGCTGCCAATGGTTTTTTGACGAGGCTATTCAACATATTAAATGCCTGTTTCTGTTTGCCGGCTTCTACCAGGGAATCAGCTTGCTGAAGGTTATTACTTTGGCTTAATGTATTTTGAGCATAGCATAAAGCTGGTAATAGGATTTGAATGATTGCGATAAGGAAAAGGCATTTTAAATTGTTTTGTTGCATCGGCTAAACTACGTACACCGTAGTAATTAATAGGATACGCTCAAGCGTAAAGACAGAGCTCCCCCTGGCTATCCAATCTGAACTTCAAATGTAAGGAATAGTTAAATATTATTATAGGGCGGGGGAAAATCAAATGACTGAATCGTTAAAGATAATATATAGGCAAATAAAAAAATGGAGGATAGGCTGCGATGTCTAATCACCAAATTTTTCAAGTTGTTTATTGCCCATTGTCATCTTCAATGGTAAAATAAGATGAAAAATATTCGCCGGGATTTATTTACTGATCATATATGCCGGCAAGTTGTGTGTGTTAATTATTGCTTTATAAAAAATTTAATTTTCCGTTAGTTGCCATGGTTACAATTGAACCTTTTTTGCTTATACGTTCAAAGTTGGATATAAAGGGTTTTATGAATTGGGCGGCAGATAATTTGAGTGTCGGTGGCTTTTGGCAAAATTTTGCTTTTTATTTGACCTGCTTTTTAATGCTGGTGGCGGTATTGGTACAACTAAAATTGCTTGCCAACAGGCAAGCAATCCGAAAAGAAAAACAACAGGGTAATAGTTAATGGCAGGCCCTTGCACTTGGTGGTGTTCTCCGGTTACCGCAAGGGTTTTTAGCTACCGCCCCGATGGTTAACCGGGTGCGCCCACCAGGTAAACATCATGCTAATTAATGAATACGTAACAAACAACTAATAAGACTGTATCAAGATTAACAACAAACATTATTGATTGCCCTAAAGGCATGGCGTATACTTAACACATTGGCTGATTGTAATCCCAAAGTTGTCCTATCCGGACATATTGTCGTACACATTATAAGTACATCCGTATAAAGTATCCAATGAGCCATCCAAATTGATACAGAAATGTTTTATTTCTTCGGGCGGTAGCTTGTGTTTGCGTGATAAAATCGCCCTGGGGCTGAAGTTTAAATTTGCGTTAACCAAGCCGGTTACCATGTATTCAATTACCGGGTTAAAACTTTCGCCAAGGCTGTTTATAAACAGGTTATGAAGTGGAATATACCATTCATCATCCCAGCCGCTCGTTTTATCAATAACAGTACCCCATACTGCCAGCGGTACATTTTTATTAATCATAAAAACAATGGCGCTGTCGCTTGTTTCGGCGCCTTTTTCTTTGACCACTAACGAGAAAAAATTGTAACTAAAGTTGGGAATGCCCCGGTTTTCGCACAGCAGAAAGTCTTGAGCCGGGAATTGAGACTGCAACGATTGTACCCAAATTTGGAAATAGGCATAAATGATGTAATCGTCTTCTGATAAATAGGGCCAGTTGCCTGCATCGTAACTAAAATAGTCAACAGGCTTATCCTCATTATAATCTGCAAAGCCGTAAGCCATATAGTCTAATTCCTTTTTAGTGCTGTATCTATCTCCCCATAGCAGCCGGTCGGCACCCACTTGTTTGGCTGTTACTTCCCTTAAATTGGTAAGCATTTGCAGTGCCACGCTTTTATCATATCCAAGGTAGCGTAGCAAGCCATAGGTAACCATGCCCGTACGGTGTATACCTGCCGAACAATGAATGTATATTTTACCGCCGCTTTTTAATAACAGGTGCAACTGATTAAATAGCTGTAAAACGTTGGTAGTGTCATACTGCTCATTCGGTTTGGAAGCCGAAAACGGGAACCATAGCCACTCCATAATACCGGCTTGTTTGGTTTTTGTTCCAATTTGCGCGGCGCCTTCGTTTTCATGTAACAGGGTAAGTATAGCCGTGGCACCATCGTGCTTTAATCCGTCAAAAGAAATTTTCCCGCCCGGTTTATGGCCTATAGCTAAAAAACCTTCATCAACAGGTATCCAGTTAATACCTGTTGATGAGGGCTGCGGTTTGATGGCATCGTTAATTAGGCGGATATATGGCCCCAGCTCCTTTCCTTTGGTTGGATTGTTTTTAATGGCGGCACGGATGGCGTTAAGCAGTTGCTCTCCCTCGGCTTTGGGTATTTGGCCGGCTTGGATTAACGGGAGGATCCGCTTTATTTCATCTTGCATGGCTTCAGGCCTTAGCGGGGTTGCTATTTATCAAACGGGTCTTTGCTTTTGCTACATAAGCTACGTAAATATATTAATGCGTTATATACGCGTTCTTGATCTTTTTCTACAGTAAAGTAAGCAAAGGTTGCAGGATTTCCTTGGCTACTTAAAATAAATTTTATGCTCTCATAACCTGGTTTATTAGAGTAAACTATTCCTTTATCCTGTTTAATATAGGCTTTGTCATCAATTGGTTCTTGATACAAATCAAACAAGTTATATGATTTTTTTCCTACTGTTATGTTTCCATCTTTTTGGGCGGTAAATGTAACTGGATATTGGCAGACAGCCAGTTTATCATTAATATATTTCACCGTTTCATCAAAGCTCATGTTTTGGGCTTTTGAGGTGAATGCTGCAATTGAAAGGAAAAGGATGAGTAAAGTTTTTTTCATGATGGGGTGGGGGGATTTCTAAAAATGTTTCGGTTTTTAATTAGTTTATTTTGATGTAAATATAAAAGGCGATATTTTTTGGCCGTGTTTCGTTTCCACCAAACGGAGCAGCTTCGAATATATCGCTTTCGGAACGCGCCGCATAATCTTTCTGGGCAGCTACAGCTTCAAATTGTGGTTGATTGCCCGGTCCTGAAGGCCATGAGTGAGCAATGAAAACATGACTTTTCTTTTCCACTGATGTCACTTGATGACTGTGGCTTTTTAAAGCGTCGCTTTCTTGTTCGCCAACCAACCTTACACGATTATGCTCTTTAAAAAAAGGATCAATACTGGCGTCTTGACGGTCATAATTAAGCCCGCGCAAAAACATGCCCCTTGCATCGGGTATGTTGCTTATCGAAAAGTGTTTTTGAAGTTGGCTGCCATTAACCTTCCGGCCGTCTAATAACACCCAGCCGCTGCCGTTTATTTGATTAAACTGGTCGGGGGGCAAAATAGAATACTTAACATCGCCTAACGATCCGGCCGGGGTTTCTTTCTGATTAAAAGACAAAGCAGCAGTTATCACTATAACAGCCGCTGCCGAGAATAAGAGGCTTTTCATTTTTGATAAGGTTTAAGTTTAAAACATATTTTCATTTACCAGTTTGGCCCCCTGCAATTCAGCAGCATGCTTAATGGCTTTTATTATTTTTTCAACTACTGGGATGGGGGTATTTTTATTTAAATAAATAGGGTTACTATTCATTATTTTTGTATGGTTAAAATCATAACAACATTGGCCTATTAAATTTATTTGAAAGGAACCGTTAGAGGTTTCTTTCAAATAGTTAACTCCTTTTATGTCTTTAAAATGAGTTATTGTTGCGTAAGAAGTCAATGAGTCTCCGGCGCATGAAACGGTCCAAGAACTTGAAAGATAAGGCTGTACTGTGGTTTGAATATATTCGGTAGTTTGTTCAAGCGTTTGTGCCTTTAAACCAAGTCCTAAAAAACAGATATTTATTACAAGTAAAAATTTCCTCATATTATTCATAAAGTGTTTTAATATTTGCCGCAAAAGCATTTACAAATCGATGGTGTACGTTTGGGAAGTTTCATGGTAGTCCTTAAAACTTTTAAGTGCTTTGGCCCGGGCTATTTTCACATCGTCTTCGTTATGGCTCAAGCCTGCATCTTTAATGGCGGGTTGCCATACATCAACACCGGTTTGCTCAATTGCCTTGGCAGCAAACTTTTTCTTGATATCAATGCTATTATCTTTCCAGTCATCATAGGATACGGTGCTTGATACAATGAGCACAAATGTCTTATCGTCTTTAGCCAGTTTTTCGTACCGTAAAAAACAATAGAGCGCATCTGGTCGGCCTGCTTTGTTTTTAAAACTGCTTAGCGGTAGCACTGTAATAAGAACCAGTAATAACAAAAGTGATTGTTTAGTTTTCATATTAATTCATATTATAATTTCGATGGATAGTTTAAGCCCCAACTGAATTCATTTCATTGTTATCAATAAAAAAGGGCAAAATTATGGCAAGGGTTTGGTTAAACATCAATAAGGTTTTTGCTACTAAATAAAGCAAAATAAGCATCTAAAAAAATCCCTGCTTCCGGGGATTTTTTTGAAAAAAACAGGCGTAACTGCCGTAATTTATTTACTTTAGCTATACCCTAATTATCATGATTGAAAACGACATTGCCGGTATAATAGCCCGGAGTATTGCCGAAATAGCTTTAATTGCCGAACTGCCCGGTGTGGTGGTTATTCCCGATCTGCGCGATTGGTCGGCGACCCGCATGTCTGCCAGGGGACTCAATCACCTTCCAACCTTGTAACCCCCTTTCCCAAAATATGAGTACAGTTCCTGATTTAGAAAGTAAAATTCGCGACAGAATTGAAGAGATAAATGCTGTTGCCAATTTATTCCCCGGTGTTATTATCATTCACCGTATGCCTGGCTTTTCGTTGGAATATATGTCGCCAAATGGCCTGGCCCAGTTGGGTATCAGCCTGGCGGAATTCCGTAACTACTCCATCCTGGAATATACCGAAAAGTATTTTAACCTTGAAGATGCCGAGGATTATGCCCCCAAATTACATGCAATGATAGAGAACAATACCGACGAAAATGTTACTTTTTTTCAGCAGGTAAAAATAAACGGCAGCCAGGATTGGGCCTGGCATATGAGCATCGTAAAAATTTTGTTGCGCGATGATGAAGGGCTTCCGCTACTGATCATTAATATGGCCTACAAGGTTGACCCGATGCAACACATTACTAAAAAAGTTGACCGAATTTTAAAAGAAAATGATTTTCTGAGAAAAAATCTCCATCGGTTTTCGCAACTGACAAAACGGGAGTGCGAGGTATTAAAACATTTAGCATTAGGATCAAGTTCCGCCGAAACGGCTAATGAACTTTTTATAACCGAAAGTACAGTAGAAACGCATCGTAAAAATATCCGGAGAAAGTTAAATACCTCGGCTTATTTTGAACTGTGCGAATATGCAAGGGCTTTTGATTTAATATAACTACGGATGTTAGTTGTGGATGCCCGAACCTTGTTCAGCAAATCCAACAACGGCTTTGAGAGAACATCCGAACAGCGGATGGCTACAAACATCAGGGTGGTATCGGGGAAATTGACTATTGCTGGTTGTTTATGAATAAAAAAAGGCGTGTTTTTTTAATTTTTGGTGTCCTTTTTTTGGGGTTGATGCTGTATGTTGATTTTGTGGCGAAACATGTCCCGGGCTATTGGTGGATGATTCGCGATGGTGTGGCGTTATCGATGGTAATATTATTCGCTTATGGTTATCCAAACCACCCCGATTAACCACTGGTGCAGCAGCGAAAGGATAACCATGAACTAATCAGAACTGTGTAAAAATCCTTTTACGGATACGGCTGAGTGATTGTGGTTTCACCCCAACAAATGAGGCGATATGGTACTGGGAGATCCTTTGCTGCAGATCGGCATGGTTTTTCAAAAAACGCTCATAACGGAGTTCGGGTGTTTCTGCATATAATGAACTGATATCCTGCAGCATTTTTACAAAAACTGCTTCGATGGCTATCCTGCCAAAACGTTCCCCGCCACGAACATTCGCATAAAATAGTTGAAGGTCAGCATGCGAGATCACAAATACAATACTATCCTCTAAAGCCTGAATGTTTTTTGAAGAAGGGGCCTGGGGAAGAAAACTTTCATAGTTACATACAAATTCATTTTCCTGGGAAAAATCATATGTTTTTTCCTCTCCGTCATGGTTAATATAAAACCGCATTAATCCCTTTGCCACAAATCCTACTTGTTTGCAGATCCGTCCTTCTTCTAAAAAATAGTCGCCCTTTTTATAAGTTTTCTCCTTAAACAAAGAGGTCACGGTATCTATCTCTTCCGGGCTGAGCGTAATCACCTTTTGTATGCTGTTCAGTAAGCTGTTTATCATCATTTGAACTGTATCAAAGCCAAAAATACACAACTTGCGAACAAGTTGTGTAGCAATCCTGGTGCGGCAAAACCTATTAGCTTGCAGCCCTTAAAATTTTGGTTTCTACATTAGTAATTTTGTTTCTGTCAAAATCTGCCGTATCGGCGGCAAACTCCGGGCTTTTCAAATAACGTTCGGTCATTTCATCCACATCGGCATCGTCTGGAAAAGACACGAGGGCGATAACCTGGTTGGCGATGCCAGGGGTATTGCCGATCCAAACACCTTTGACAGCGAAGCCAAACTTCGGAAGGTTTATCCTGTGCCTGGCCCAATTTGCTGTAAAGTACTGTGCGGCTGTTTCTTTATCAGCAAGCGTATAAATTCTTAATTGTTCCATGGTGTTTATTTTATTGGTTATATTGATTTAGTTTGAGGTTTTGCTGTTAATAACAGGATGCCAACAACCGAACAAATGATGGTTGCTACAATATGTGGCATCGCTTGCTGCAAACCGGTATAGCTTTTACTAAGCACAGTCAGCATATCCGAAACCGGGATGATTGTAGCCACAAATAGCATTACGCCAAGGGCACGGCGCTCCTTCATCAGGACCAGTGCGCACAACAGTATCCCGGAAAATATATCCCTGATTCCTTTGATGTGATGAAAGGCGTAATCCCCATTGGCGTTAAAGCGGATGCCGAAAGCGGCTGTCGCTACTTCGGGAGAGAAAAAAAAGCGGGCTCCGAGGAATACCATTCCCAGGCCCAGTAAAAATGCAATTGCATAAGAGATTTTTGTTGTCATGATCGTTTGTTTTTAAATAATGACACAAAATTATGCCCGCCAAAGCCGGCATTCATGCACCTGGGTTAACAAATCCGATCCTGGTGCCGTTTTTTGAAATAGCCGAATCAGTAGTATATAAGCTATCTGCTTATGGCTGCACTTACGATAAGGAAAAAGTGCCGTGATTAGAATTCAGCCTGTGGTGGTAGTTTGTAACTACTGCATTTTCGCTGAACATATTGCCCCCCGACATTTAATTTCATCCGGATGTTTTTGTATACGGGCGGTTCGCAATAGGGATAGCAGCGAATACCGGCCTCGCGCTTAATGCCTGAGGCCGTATAAGCGAATGAGCCCGGGCCGAAGGCATTGCCATAATTTCAAGTCAAAAAAAACACTGGCCCGGAAGAAAGTGCCGGGCAGCGGCTGCGATATTAAAGTATTACCTTCGCTATTTTAACATCATGGCCGCAGCTAAAGAATAACCATGAACTAATATTGTCCTATTCCTTTGATAATATATAAGCTTTAAGTAACTTGGCTATACTCAACACTTAAATCTGCACCCAATCACCAATTCAATTAAATATGAAAAAGCTGCTTCTATTGTTGCTTACCGCGCTGCCGCTGCCGGGCTACGCCCAAACAAAATCTATACTTGTATTATCTGATGTGCATGTTAATTTAAGCTTAGGCAATAACAACTCCTATCATTTAGATGCCGACAGTACGCTTTTTCTTTCGGCAATTAACAGTGTTGGCTCCCAAAAATTTCCCTTCATTATTTTGCCCGGCGATATGCTGTGGCACGAGAAAGGACCAGCAAAAAAACATGATACTACCATCATGAAACAAACATTTAAGTATGTGCTTGACCATTTGAAGAAATTAGATAAAAATGCGGTTATTTTACCTGCCCTGGGCAATAATGATTGCATCAACCATGATAGTTGTGACAGGGCAACCAATGCCTTGTTTTATAACGCAATGCTACGCCCGATAGACCATAACCATGCCATATACCGGGATTTTATGGCCGGTGGCTATTACAAATACAGCAAAGGTGATTGGACGTTCATTATGCTTAACACCGTGATTTTTTTAAGTTCGGCATCCGACGCGGATGGAAAGGCAAAAAAAGAATTATCATGGTTGGGCGCGGCGTTACAGGATGCTAAACGGAAGAATAAAAAAGTTTGGATGGTTTATCATGTTCCGCCCGGAATGGACAGGTACGGCAATACACCGTCATGGCACAATAACGTCGAAAACATGTATCTGGACACCATAAAGAAATATGCCCCGGTTATCAGGTTTCAATTGGCCGGACATACCCATATGGACGACTACCGGCTAATAACCAATAAAGGAAAGTTAATTTCTTACATCGATATTGCTCCGGGACTATGTTCAAGAAATGGGAACAATCCCGCTTACCAGGTTATACAATATAATAGCACGACCAAGGTTGTAAGCAAAGTGAATACTCACTACACAGATTCTTTACATCGTGACTGGCATGCCTTCGGTTTTAAAGATTTCAGTTTTAAATTCCTGATGTCGGCCTATGACGCTGGAAGCGCAGAAGGCAAGCGTTTTGTAGAGAACTATTTCACCAACAGGAAGCAAAAAACGCCAAAAGCCGGCGAGGCTGTAATAGCCTGGGACCTGCGCTTTTACCAGCAATCAACCATTAAAATAAAATAGTTTTTACAAAGCGGGGGTTGTTGGCGTTCAAAGCTCCGTTTGCAAATGGAACTTGGTTAAACCTGGCAACAATTATAGCAACAGCAACAATAATAATTGAACGCGATGTAACTTCCTTATGTGGCACTTTTACTTGGATTTACAATTGCAGCTAACAGCAATTATAGTGATACAAAACGCCCGACGAAAGTTATCGACACGTCCCAAATGATAACGGGTATACAAAGAGATTATGTTGAAATTAACCGGCATAAAAAGGAGTACAAGGTACTGGAAAAGGATGTGACAGGAGAAACAACCGAGGGTGGGTTTATTGCAGTTTATTGCAACGGAAATTCGCCCCGGGAGATCATCGAAATTAGTTATGGGGAAACCGGTAACACAATAGAAAAATACTATTTTAATAAAAATGGGTTCTTCTTTGCATTTGTGCAGGGGCATTTTTATAACAAACCAATGTACCTGCGAGGGTCAAAAGTAGTCCGTACAACAGAGGATAGATATTACTTCAATAAAAAAACAATGTTGAAATGGGTGAATAACAAAAAAGTAAAAACCGCTAAATCTGCCGAATTCGCAAGCGAGGCTATGAGTGTGTCACACGATGCCGAAAAGCTATGGCGATCTATCGTTGATTGCAAAGGGAAAACTTTGGTTGTAGTTGATAAACGGGATACTGTGCGTTGCAAAAACGGCTCCGATTGTCCTTCAACCGGATATATCATCAATGGCAGCAGGGATACCTGCGGCCATGTTATTCATGTTAATCCTAAAAATAAAAATGTGCCTGTAGAGAGATAACAATGTAAAGCGCAGTTCAACAATCATTCCAGCTCATGGCAAAAGACCTGCGCCAAAAACGTTACCCTAAAACGCTATCATTTTTTTTACGCCAACATAATAAAGGTCGAAGCCGCCTTTGCCACCCGGCCTGTTGGATGAGAAGATCATGAAATCGTTGGTAAAGCCGGGCATCGATTTTATAATTGGCCGGTATTCATCGCTGGTAGTGTTGATGGCCGGGCCAAAGTTTACCGGCGCCGACCATTTGCCGTTTACCAGTAACGAATAATACAAATCGAAGCCACCATATCCGCCGGGACGGTTCGAGGTAAAAACCATCACATTGTTAGCTATGTAAGGGCACTTGTCGTCGGCCGCCGATGATAGTATGGCATCCCTGGTGATTGTTTTTGTGGAGGCATCGTCAAGGTTGGTTATAATATCCTTGCTTTTGTCAAGGTCTGTTTGATAAATATCAAAGTTGCCATCCCTGTTTGAGCAAAAATAAACCGACGAAAAATCCTGCGTAAACGAGGGGTAGGCATCATCCTTTAGCGAGTTGAGGAATTTAACGGGTTTGGGTGTGGTGTAGCTTTCCTGGTTAAGATTTTCGGTGTATTTGATATCCAAATTGCCGCTTTGGTTGGTGGCATATAACAATATATAGCTGTTATAGCGCTTATTCATATTGGTGCTGCCCGTAAATTTCATGCCCTGGCTTATTAAATACGGCCCCAACTCATCAGCTGATGTATTGATGGTACCCATGGCATTATTCAGGTTGGCGTTTTCGATAACAATATCCATCAGGCTGCTTGATGTGTTTTCGGCAACCGTTAATTTACCATCTATGCGCGATGAGTATACATCCAGCATTTTATAAATGATATCAAAATTGCCGCCACTACTGTTCCTTTTTGAGGAGAAACATAAAGGCGAGGTTGAACCAATTACAGACAGGGCGGAGTTATAATCATCAAATTCAGAATTAATATCGCCCATGTTTACAGGCAATTCGGGAAAAGTGCCGGATGTGAAGTTGAATTTATGGTCTTGTTGGCATGCCGCGAGCAGGAAGGCAAATAAAACTGGAACAAGGAATTTGTTTTTCATGGTTAGGTTTAGTTGTCGATATCAGAATAACAGCCGTAATATATCACTATATACGATAACGATGTTATGTTTATAACACCACTCTACAAATATTGCTATCGGAAAGAAAAGTGCCAAATAAGCGATATGGCATCCTAAACCAAATCCCCAAAAATCAGATGCCGGTATACCATGACCATCCTGAAGTAATATCGGGCCCCGGATCGGTGAATTTATCAGTCACCACAATGCGCTGCAAAAATTTAACGTTTTTGTAGCCCAGCTGCGTTTCTACCCTCAGGCGTAAGGGAGCGCCGTTACGTGCGGGTATGTCTTCGCCGTTCATGGTATGGGCCAGTATGGTTTGCGGATGAAATGCATCAAGCATATCAATACTTTCGGCATAATTATCGAAACCGTATAGGGCTACATAACGGGCGGTTTTTAAAATACCGGCATCTTTTAGTACAGCGCTTAGCGGTACGCCTGTCCATTCGGCAATGGCGCTCCAGCCTTCCTCGCAGGTGTGCCGGGTTATTTGCGTTCGCGCACCCAGTTTTTTGAGGTCATCCATTGAATACTTACGCGGTGTGGCCACGCAACCTTCTACAACAAGTGCAAAATCTTTAAAGTTATCAAGTTGCAGTTGCTGGTAGGCTTTGCTGTAGGCTTTTTTGCTCGACGGATCGGCGGGGTCGCCAATATCGGTTACCGGGAAACTGGTTATCTCGCTTTTTTGATACTCCATAGCCAGGGCCCGCTGCGAAAGCAGGCCGCGCTGGGCAATGTAGGTTAAATCGTCGCCCATTCGCAAAATATTGCCATAAGTGGGCGGCGCTTTTTTAAGGCAGCCCGAAAGCAAAAGCGCGCCGGCGGAGGTAAGTCCAGTTAAAATGGCCTGGCGGCGGTTCATCAGTAGTTTTCTTTTCATAGCTACCTGCCAAAAGTTATTGCCCAAATATTTCGTTTAAAGCCCGATCTGATCACCATAACCACGTGTACCAGCAAAAACAGCAACAGTAAAACCGCCGCAAAAAAGTGGATAGTGCGCGCCGATTGATGGCCGAAGAATATTTTCAGCAAAAAGGGATAAGACGCGGTAATAGCAGGCGACATGGCAAAGCCAGTTAAAATAACCAACGGAAACAGCAAAAAGATAACCGATAGATAGGTGATTTTTTGCAATAGCCCATATTTGCCCGTGTAGTGCATGTGCCTGCGCAAATGCACGGCAACATCGCGCCAAAGTAGCCTGAAGCTAAATTCGCGGCGGTGCGGCACCAGGTTGCGCCAAAAATGCCCGCTGTAAAACCCTGCTATAAAATAGATGACGCCGGTTAATACCATGAACCAGGCGGCCAAAAAGTGCATACTACGCCCCCAGCCGTTCTCATTAAAAATATCGTAAGTGCGGGCGGCGGTTACCTGCCGGCCGGTTACGTGCTTAAACGGTATGCTTTTATCCCAGCCGCCATGGTGGTAGTTGCGGCTTATCGGGAGCTCAAACAATGCCGGGGTAAGGTCGTTACCTGCCTTGCCCCAGTAAAGCCTGGGGTGCGACATCAAAATAACAAAGCCGCTAACCGTAAGCGCCAAAAAACTTAGGGTGATGATAAAGTGCGCGCCTTTAACCCAGGGCTTGTGTGGTACAACTTCGGTTTTAGTGCTTTGCGATAAGTTCATTCCTGCGGCGGTGATAACTACGTTTATATAAACAGAATAAATATAAAGATATTGGTTTAAAATATCAAGAAACCAGCTCTTGCCGCAGGGTAAACGCATCTGATTGGGTTAACATAACTTAACACATTTCAAATAAAATATTTACAAGTTATTGATAATGAATATTTTGTATTTTATCATGGTTAACACTAAACTGATCGCCTTCGCTGTCTCCAGGCTTGTGCGCGCGCTGATAGGTAAATGCTATGCTAAGTAATGAATATGCAACACCCGGATGTTTAATTTCATCCGGGTGTTGCATATTTTTAAACGGGGCATAAGAGTAACACGAAAGCATTAAGGTTAACAACAAGCATTGTTGATTGCCCTAAATGCATGGCGTGTACTTAGCATGTGGGTCACCCCGATTAACCATCGGCGCGGAGGTTACAAACCCCGACCGGATAAATATTAATCGACGATTTTTCAACTCAAGTACAATTTCTTATATTTGTTATATGACCATCGTAGTTAACCCCCATAATCCACAGGAAGAACAGGCCTTACTGGCATTTCTGGATAATATGAAGTACGACTATAGCCGGGAAGATGAAACTTTTATTTTGTCTGAAGCTCAGCAAAAGGACATATTGGCACGCGACAGGGAGTACGAATCCGGAGAAACCGAAACCTATTCAATCGAGGAGATCATCGCTCACTTCAACATCAAAGAAAAATAGTGTACCATCTGCAGGTTCTTCGCAAAGCGAGGGAAGACATGCAAAAATCTGCCGAATGGTATGAAGAACAACAAGCCGGGCTTGGCGACAGGTTTCTGCTCAAAGTAATTAGTACATTCAGATCGATTGAAAATAACCCTTTACATTACCAGGAAAGATTTTCAAAAAAATTCAGACTCGCCAAAGTACACGATTTTCCATTTGTAATTGTTTTCAAAATTAAAAAGCAATTGGTTGTTGTGAATTCGGTATTTCATACCAGCCGAAATCCTAAACGGTTTGTTTAAAAACCATTAAATCTGCATTGTTGTTGCTTTGTTTCTTAATAAGCTGATTATTTTCCCGTTATCCCTAGTCTACCGCTGTCCGATTTCCGACTTCGAGCGGCTATCCTTTTAGTTTGTAACTACAGGATTTCATCTGGCTACGGCAAGAATCTTGCTAAGTAATGAATATGCAACTCCCGGATGTTTAATTTCATCCGGGAGTTTTGTATTTTTAGATTAAAGTGATGGGACGTAGGTTAACTTAAAACGATGATCTGTCCTAAAGGCATGATGTATACTTAGCACGCGGGCCACAAGTGAGTACAATTGAGGCAGCGGGGGCTACAAAGCCGCTGAGCATAAAGTTAAGTGGCTTTTTTGCTATTTTTGAAGCCGTTGCCTTATTTCAGAAATCCCCATGGAGAAGTTTCTTAAAACACCTGATCAAATATCTGCTTTAATGCAGCATTGGTTCCTTTCTTATCATCGTAAGGATAGAGATTTCTTTTCGGGGTTCGAAACTTTCACCTTTTTTGATCTAATACCTAAAGATCTCCAACGGGCGCTTCTTCAGCGAGCAAGTTTAGATGAGCATGAAAAACCCGTATTTTTGCTTAATTGTGGCAACGCCGGATTTGTATTGAATACGACTCATAGATTCATAAGGATCGGCGAATCTCATCTTGATTCTATTTTTTATAAAGATTTTATATGGCATTGTGGTTATAATTCAATAAGGATAGAAGGGACGTCAATAGGAATTAAGTCAGATGGGTATTTTGCTGAGTTTGGTTTGAAAACCCAAAGACGTGAAATTATATATTGGTTGATTCCATCTGGAAATGCCGGGTTTGCTTTTTGGAATGTTACAAAAAAATGTGAACTTATAGGGCGGAAGTACCTTTAACAGATTCACTGAAGCATCGAATTTTCCTACTTCCTACATATCTTCCATAAATCATACGAAAAGGGGTTCGGTATAGTTCCCGAGGAGGCCGCTAAGATATTTATATAGCGCCATGGCATTCGCGCTCACTATCAACGCAAAAACTTCGCCCAGCTACCGCAAGAGCTTTTCGCTGCCGCCTCCAGCCTTGTGCCCCGCTGATAGGTAAACGCTAAGTAATAAATACGCAACACCCGGATGTACAATTGCATCCGGGTGTTTTTGTATACCCGCAGCTCGCGTTAAGGATTGCAGTGAAAAGCCCACAGCGTGTGTAGGCCGGGGCGGCAAAGGCAAAGCGAGGACTTGTAACGGAAAGCCTGACCGCCGCTTCTATCAGCGGGGGGAACGCTCTGTTAAGTCAAAAGTAAAAATTCAAAAGTCAAAAAATTGTTGCGAGTGGTTTGTCGGTGTGTTTTGGCAGTGCTAAACATCAATAGTTTTGAGCCGGCTACCAACCCCACGCCCCATTACGGCGCGGTTAGTGTTTTCCTTGAAATTGGGTGTACGCTGAAATAGCCCAGCGCGCCGCCGGTAACGTTGCTAAGTGGGTTGGCCGGTGCGGCGTTATTGCCGTCGCCGGTGGCGCCGGTGGTAAGGCTAAAAAAGTATTTGTACACGGCCGGGTCGATGCTTTGCATCTCGATGGTTACCTGGTTGCCCGGGCGGATGTCGCGGGCCGGGTCGTCGTTATTGTTGTCGAAATTAAGGCGGGTGTTTACTTCCTGGCCGTTGGTAAATTCATCGTTATCCAGCAGTACCGATTCTTCTTTGCGGTTGTTTACATATTGCACAAAACGGTAGTAGTTTTTGGTAGCCACGGGGTCGTGGTATTTCACGGTTACAAATTTACGGATGCTACCATCCTTGTTGTTGCCAAAGTCGCTTTTTACCAGGTAAATGCTATCCAGTGGTACCAGTGCGGGCATGGCGCAGGTTGATGTGAATGTTTTGCCCGCAACCAGCACATTCAGTTTATAAATATGGCCGTAGGCCCCTGTCAGGGTGCTGTTTTTATAAATACCGCCGCCCGATGCCGTAAGCGGGTACACGGTATTATCGTCGGTAATGGTTACCTGTGCGCCATCAATACCTACTATATCGTTATTATCGGTAAAGTTTTTGGTTTGGCTCAGGGTTACTTTGCACCCGCCGGTTTCGTTGGTGAGCACGCCTTCAACAACGTATTGGGGCGTGGTATCTTTAAGTGTCAGGTTAATGGCCTTTTCGCACGAGCATAGCGCTATGGCAAACAGGGCGGGTATCATATATTTTATAGTGGTGTGCATACAATTAAAATTTAAAGTTATAGGTAATGGAAGGCACAAAAGTGAACAGGGTTGTCCTCACGGCTTCGGTGCGGCTGGCATCGTCTTTATTATTGCGGAAATAAATGCGGTAGGCATTGTGGTTGCCCAGGGCATTGTACAGGCTAAAAGTTAAATCCGACTCAAATTTACTGCTCTTTTTTAGCTGGCGGGTTGCGCCAAGGTCAAGCCGGTTGTAGGCCGGCATCCTGTCGGCATTACGGCTGGTATAGTAATAGTAATTGGCCCCATCTACCTGGTACTTGCCATTGGGGAAGGTTACCGCGTCGCCGGTGTAGTATATAAAATTGGCCGATAAAGTCCACTTTTCGGTGGCTTTGTACATGGCAACAATGGCCAGGTCATGCGTGCGGTCTTGCCGGGCATTGTACCACTGGTTGTTGTTAATGCCATCAATCTGGCGTTCGGTTTTGGCCAGGGTATAGCTTATCCAGCCTGTTAAGCGGCCGGTTTTCTTTTTAAGCAGCAGCTCGGCGCCATAAGCGCGGCCTTTGCCATAAAGCAATTGGGTTTCAATAGGCTGGTTGGTAAAAATATTGGCCCCGTTACGGTAATCAACCTGGTTTTGCAGCTTTTTATAATAGGATTCAAAGGTAAACTCATATTTATGGTCGCTAAAATCGCGGTAATAGCCTACCGAAAGCTGGTCGGCCAGTTCGGGTTTAATAATGTTGGTGCTGGCCACCCATTTATCCGTTGGCGAACCCGAGTTGGAGTTGGAAATAAGGTGCAAATTTTGCGCATTACGTGCATACGATGCCTTTACCGAACTATAGTCATTCAATGAATAGGCTACCGCGATGCGTGGCTCGGGGTTAACATAGGTTTTAACCGCCTGCCCTGTGGAGTAGTGTTTTGTGCCTGTGATATTGCCATCGGCATCAAGGGTATAATAATCGCCCTGCCCCAGGATGGTAAAGGCCGACAGGCGTACACCATAAGTAAGGTTAAAACGATCAGATGCTTTCCAGGTATTGGTAGCATACAGCGAATTTTCGAACGCGTACCTGTTTTGCAGGCTTTGCGATATAATGCCTGAGTTGCCTGTCGACGATATTTCGCCGGGCTTAATGGTATGGTAAATGGCGTTAAAGCCAAAGCTGATGGTGTTTTTATCGCCGGCATAGTATTGCAGGTCTTCCTTCAGGTTAAGGTCTTTTATCTGCGAGAAAATCTGGAACTGGTTTACATCTTCTTTAATATTGATCTTATAATCATAGTCGCTGTAAATAACCGAAGTGTTTGAAAATAACTGGCTGTTAAAAATGTGGTTCCAGCGGAGGGTGCCGGTGGTATTGCCCCAGTTAATGCCTGCTATATCGCTGGCCTTCAGTACATCTTTACCAAAGTACCCGGATAAGAAGATCCTGTCCCTATCGCCCAAAATATAATTGGCCTTGGCGTTGATATCATAAAAATACAGCTGACTTTTTTTGGCGATAGAATCTTTGGAGAAAGCCAGGAAAGCATCCGCATAAGTACGGCGGGCCGAGATCAGGAACGATGATTTATTTTTTTGAATGGGGCCTTCCACATTAATGCGGGCGGCTATCAGCCCAACGCCGCCGCTTACACCAAACTTTTGGTTATTGCCCTCGTTCATTTTAATATCCAGCACAGATGATAGCCTGCCGCCATATTGGGCCGGCATATCGCCTTTATAAATGCTGATGTTTTTGATGGCATCGGAGTTAAAGGTTGAGAAGAACCCCAGCAAATGCGATGCGTTGTAAACAGGCGCTTCATCCAGCAGTATCAGGTTTTGATCAGATGCGCCGCCACGCACATAAAAGCCGCCGCTGCCTTCGCCGGCCGATTTGATGCCCGGCAGCAGCTGTATGGTTTTAATGATATCGCGTTCGCCCAGCAAAACCGGGATGTTTTTAGTTTCCTGAACGCTTAAATGTTCAACCCCCATTTGCGGGCTGGCCAAATCGCGGGTGCCGGGTGCTTTGGCGCTGATGGTAACCTCCTGCAGGGCCTGTTCGTTATTATCCATGCTGATGTTGAGCTGCTGGTTAGCTGCCAGGTCTACCTGCACAAAAGCGCTTTTTTGACCAACAGCACTGATGGCCAGCTGATGGCTGCCGGCGGGCAGGGTAATAGAATAAAAGCCGTATTCGTTACTCGAGGTGCCCTGGCTGGCATCGGGCACCCTGATGGTGGCGCCAATAATGGTTTCGCCGCTTTGTTTTGATTTAACGGTACCGCTTAGGGTGAATTTGCCGCCTGCCACGGCGGCCGGCAACTTTTTTATTTTGGCCGCATCATATTTAATCATAACGTCCTTGTCCAACACAGAAAAGCTGAAGGGGGCCGATGCAAAAGCCTGCTTTAATACATCGCCCAAAGGCTGTTGTTTGGCATCGATGCTGATTTTTGCCGGGCTTTGGGCAACGGTTTGGTTATAGGTAAACCTAACACCACAGGCGGCGGTTATTTTATCTAAGGCCTGTTTAACAGGTTCATTATTTATGCTGATAGTCAAAGCTTTATCCAATGGGCCTTGCGCGTAAACCTGTTGGCTTGCTATCAATAAAACGATGGCACAAAGTAACGTTCGGAACAGGATAGGTATTTGCAGTACAGCGCAAATCAACATGGATAACCATGTGGGTTTGGTTTTATTCATTTGTGTAGGTTTTTTAAATGTGGGTAAGCCGGTAAAAAGCTTACGTGGTTTGAGTTGATTTTCATGCCCGGTAATTAGCCGGGCCAAAAGGTTAATGTTTAGCTATAGTTTCCCGGATGTAATACTGGTTGCCCGCTTTTTGCCAGCGGGTGTTGTCCATTACGGTACAAAGCACATCAAGCTCGGTGCCGATAAGGCGTGTGGTGTTTAAGTGCCCGTAGTATAAGCTATTGGCTATGCGCGGGTCGACGTTTATCTGCACGCCATACTGCCTGCCAAGCTCATCGGCAACGGTTTGCATTGATGCACCTTCAAAATCATAATTACCATTGCGCTGGCCAAGGAATTTTGCGGCATCGGGATAGTTTTCTTTTAGCAGCAAGCCGTCAGTTTTGTTGAATACCGCCCGTTGCCTGGCCGTCATGATTTGCCGCTGGTTTTTGCCACTTGCCGATGTGAGCACGCCCACCTTCCCGCTTACTACGGTAACTTCGGCCGTTTTTGCATCGGCGTAAGCCCTTACGTTAAAGCTGGTACCCAGCACCACGGTTTTGATGGCACCCGATTGAATAACAAAGGGATGATTGGCATCGTGCTTTACATCAAAAAAAGCTTCACCATCTAACTTTACCAAACGCTGTGCGCCCCTGAAATTATCCGGGTAGCTAATGTGGGTCGACGGGCTTAGCCACACCAGGGTTCCATCGGGCAAACTGATTTGCCTGTGCTGGCCTGCTTGGCTCAATAAATCCACCTGTTTCACCGGGTCGACAATATCCAGGATAGCGTTTTTGTAAAAGGCCGCAAAGGCAACCAATAGCACTATAGCCGCTGCAGCAGCTATGTTACGCCATAAAGTAACAACCTTACGTTTTGGTTGTGCAGGCGCTTCCATTTGCGATGCGATACGATTAAAAATGCTATCCTTAAGGTCATTGATGCCGGAGTGCCTGCTGCCCGCAAGCAACACTTCTTCATCATTAAACCCCTGGTACCATTGCTCAAACCAGGCCATTTCTTCGGGAGTAATGGTGCCGTTTTCAAGCTTATGGGCAAGCTCTTTAATATCGTAGGTGTTGTTTTCCATCGTAAAATATATCTACCTTTTGTACATATAGTCAACGGCGGGGCCGGATACCCTTAGTGGGAAATGAAATTTATTTTGAAGGGGAGGGGGTAAGTTAAGGGAATATGAGGGGTTTGATTTCGCGCAAAGATTGCTAAGGCGCTGCCTAAAAATAAAGAAACAGACTGTCATGGTTTCGTATTTACCTATCGCGTATTGGAATTTACATAAACGTCCGCTTGAACGCTGGCTAAGACTCCCCCGGTCGAGGCTACGCCCGACCACCCTCTATTCATCTGTAGCGGAAAGAGGGTTTTTGTTTTAATTATTTGACAGTCATTTGTTTATGGAGCTATAATTTCCAAACCGTCTTTCCGGCGAAGCCGAACAAAGTTGCCCTGATGCATCGGTGGCGGGGTGAGTCCTAGCCGCTATGCGATATACGTCAGTGCCCCTTCAGCGTTTTGCGAAGTTTTATCCCTTGCACGGGACATTTAAGAAACAAGCTTTTTGGATGCTGTCTCCCAATCCAACAGTAGATCAGGGTTTGCGTCAGATTTGCTTTTCCTGTCCTTAACTAATTTTTGATGTTCAGAGGGAATGGCCATATCATCCTTCCAAATCATCTCATTGAGTTCGAGTTTTTCGGAGGGTGATAATTGCTTTACAGCATCCATCAATTGTTTGAGTGATAGTTTTACAGCTATCATAAATTAAAAATAATCATTAAAATATTAAAATCACTGCCAAGTTCTACAAAAACCTGTCTGCATTGAGCAATATGAGAGCCATTACGGGTGCCGATACGCCCAGCGTTTCCCTTAATTCGCGCAGGGCTTTGCTCATGTGTGCTTCTACTGTTTTTTGCGATATGTTCAGTTCGGCGGCAATTTCGGCGTAGGTTTTATTTTCGTCGCGGCTGAGCAGGAAAACAATGCGGCATTTTTCGGGGAGCTGGCTGATGGTTTTCTCTAACAGTTGCCGCAATTCTTTTTCATACAGCCAGTCGGCAGTGCTATCGGCAACAATTGGCGATGTCATGGTAAGTTCATCGTGCTGCAATTGCCTGCGGTATTGTTTGGCCAGGTGGTTAATCACTTTATATTTTACGGCAACAGCAAGGTAAGTAGCCACCGTATGTGTAAGCTGTAGTGTCGCCCGCCGCTGCCAGATACTTAAAAACACTTCCTGTACCACTTCTTCGGCCTCGTGCTCGTCGTCAAGGCGGTGCAGGGCAACGGCATAGGTTTTATCCCAGTAACGATTGTACAGTTCGGTAAATGCACCGCGGTCGTCCGTCCTGATCAAATCCAGGAGCTGCTGATCAGTATAGGGCTTAATGAGGGTCAAAATGGGCATGTTTTACGCATAGGATGCCCCAATTTGTTATTGGGTGATGTATTGATAGGACGAAGTTAAACGGCTAAAGTTACACTAAACGCAAATAATGGTAATTTTATATGCGTTAGTAAAAAGAAATGTAGCGCCCGGCCTTTGCTTTTGGGCCAACGCTTTATTTTAAACTTTTTGAATATAAACAATGATAGACCAACAATTTGCAGCCCGTTTTGCCGCCGAATGGATAACCTGCTGGAACAAGCAGGATTTAGATACGCTGATGGCACACTACACCGATGATTTTAGCATTCAAACACCCTACGCCCTGAAAATATACCCCCATTGCGGCGGCATCATAGCGGGCAAAAGCAACGTGAGGCTGTACTGGGAAACCGCCCTGAGCAAACTGCCTAACCTGCATTTCGAGCTGTTGGAAGTGCTTACCGGCGTAAACAGCATCAGCATTTATTACCACAATACAGATAGCGGCAAAAATGCCGTGGAAAATTTGTTTTTTAATGGTGATGGTATGATTGATAAGGTTATTGTGATGTATAATTGAATGCGTATTAACTGATAAAAAAAACTGTCACTGTGTGTCGTTCGGGCTCAACCAAACCCCACAGTTATGCCTAAATGCGCTCGGCTACCCTATTGTAATACCCGTTGACATCAATAAAAGCAAATTCCCTTAACCACCAATTGTTAAAACCTGTTTTCGACCTGCCACTATCATCTAAACATTCTTGTTATAGTGTGTAAAAAAGATGCACCCTTTTTTACTGATGTACTGAAAGCCAAACAGTCGTTACTCATCTATCCATATTTCAAATTAAAAAATATAACTAATTGATTAATAATGTGTTTTTCATGAAGATGGTTTGATTTTTGTTGCATTTAACGTAACAAAACATTCACTTTTTACGTCTACTAACTATTAAAACGCTTGATCATGAAAAACAATAAAATTAAACTTAATAATGCGCTAACCAGCAGGGTGATAGACCTGCATAACCAAGGTTACACTGACGATTTTTTACCCGTAAAAAATGAATTTTTTTGCCTCCAGAACAGTGAAAATTTTTCGCTTGCCGATTTAAACATCCAGGTAATTGACCAGTGTTTTGACCAGTTTAGCAACACGTATAAATACATCCATACCATTGAAACCGCTAACGGCAACAAAGGCCTGTTAATGGCCGATTTGATGTTTGCCGATATGGAAACGATTAGCTAATGGTTTAAACGTGCTATGCGATATTTGCTCCAGTTACACCTGTACATTTCTTTTAACGAATACCAACCGGCTTAAGTTCCATTAATAAATGAGAGTGTAAGTTTTCCTGTGCTCATAACAGTGGCATAAATTACCACTCCCGCTTCAATATTATTCCGATCTCAAACTTTTTACCGGGTTGGCCAATGCAGCTTTGATAGCCTGGAAGCCTACGGTAAGCAGGGTGATAATAATAACCGACATAGCTGCAATAACAAAAACAACCGGGCCAATATCAATACGATAAACAAAACCCTGCAGCCACCGGCTCATGGCGTACCAGGATATGGGGAAGGCGATGATTACCGCGATGGCCACCAACTTCAAAAAATCCTGCGTAAGCATAATCATGATGCTGTTTACCGACGCCCCTATTACCTTGCGGATGCCTATTTCTTTTTGCCTTTTTTGCGCGGTAAAGGCCACAAGACCAAACAACCCCAGGCAGGATATCAAAATAGCCAGGAACGAAAAATATTGCGCCAGTGCAGATACCCTTACTTCGGTTTCATATTGTTTCTGGTAAGCTTCATCCAGAAAGCTGTACACGAATGGGAAGCCCGGGTTAAAGGATTCATATAGTTGTTGAATTTTGGCAATGGTTTCTTTTTGATGATCGCCTTTGAGCCTGATCATCATCTTAAAATACGGGCTACTGCCTTGGGCCAGCAAGATAAACGATGGCCTTACCACCTCATGCAACGATTCGAAATGATAATCTTTTACCACACCAATAACCTGGCAGGTATTACCCAAAACTTTAATGGTGCGGCCTACCGGGTTTTGGAGCTGCATGGCCTTAACGGCGGTTTGGTTAAGTATTACTTTGCTGCCTTCGGTGCCGTAGTTTTTGTTAAATGAACGGCCGGCAGCCAATTGCATATCCATAGTTTCGATAAAGTTGAAACCACCAAAAAAGCCCTCAAAATACACGTCGCCGTTTGATTGTTTGCCATCCCAACTCAGGCCACCGGTGCCAAAATTGCGCCCAACCATGTTGTGCTGTGTAAAGCTGGCATTTAAAACACCGGGGATATTTTTCAGTTCGGCGGCAAAGTTCTCTTCGTTTCCGGCAAGCTTGCCTTCCGAGTCAATGCGGATCAGGTTATCTTTATTATAACCGGGTTTAGTATGCTGGATGTACTGAATTTGCCTGTAAACCACCAGCACTGCCACAATAAGTGCTACGGATAGAGTGAACTGAAACACTACCAATCCCTTACGGGCCAGCAGCTCGGTAAATGATGAGCTAAGCTTACCCTTTAAAATAGCCAGCGGATTAAATTTAGATAAATACAACGCCGGGTAACTGCCCGATACCAAACCGGTAAACAGGGTAATGCCCGCAAGCATCATGATAAGCTGCGGGTCAAATTCAAGCCGTATTTGTTTGCCGGTAAGCTGGTTAAACTGGGGCAGTAATGCCCAGGCTATACCTATAGCCAATATCATGGTAAATATGGCCATCAGCAATGATTCGGACAAGAATTGGGCAATCAGCTGGCCGCGTTTTGCACCTACTACTTTTTTAATGCCCACCTCTTTCATCCGGCCCGACGCTTTGGCCGTACTCAGGTTCATGAAATTGATACAGGCAATAAGTAAAATAAACACAGCTATAATCGAAAATAGTTTCACGTACTCCTCGCGCCCCCCCACCCGCGCGCCATGGTTAAACGTGTTCATTAGGTAGTTATCAGAAAAGCGCATGGCTACGGCGCTGCGCGTGGTATCGCCGCTATTCTTTTTCACCAGGGCAAATATCTTTTTGTTGAATGCAGCCACGTTAACCCCTTTTTTCAGCATCACAAAATTATGCGGGCCGCCATTGTTCCAGGTTTTTACCCAGCCCTGCACGTCGGCCAGGTAATCAAATGATAGCACAAAATCAAACTGCTGGGACGAGTGTACGGGCAATTTTTCAAATACACCTGTGACAGCAAACTCCCTGTCGTGCTGAAAACGGACGGACTTGCCTATGGCATTATCAACAGTGGTAAATAGCTTTTTGGCCAGCTCGTCGGATATTACAATATCGTTTTTGGCTGCAAGCACTTTGCCGCGCTCGCCCTGCAACATTTTAAAAGAAAAGATGTTGAAATAATCTTTACCCACGTACTGTCCGCTGGCCTTAATGTTTTTATCACCAACCGTTAAAGTGAATTTTTGCCACCAATCAGCAGGGGCCACGGCGGCGGCGTATTGCACATCCTCGGGTACCTGGGCTTTCAGTACATCGCTCACCAGGCCCGATGATTCGTCGGTAATTTGCTGGCTGCCGCCGCCGGTGCGGTGTTCCATAATTTGATAAACCTGGTTATCGTTATCAAAAAATTTATCGTAACTCAATTCATCATGTACCCACAAATAAATTAACAGCGTACAAGCCAGCCCGGCCGAAAGACCAAGCACATTTAAAAAAGTAAACTGTTTATCCTTTTTTAGATTGCGGAAAGCAATTTTGATGTAGTTTTTAAACATGATGCCAGGGCTTTAGGAGTTTACAAACAGACGTTATTGCCCTAATCAGTGTAAATATTATGCCTTAGTTTTAACTATATGATTATCAGTATTTTTTGATTTTATTTAAAGCTTTTCACTGTATCAAAAACGGACGATCTGCGTACGTTTTTGGCATTGCCGTGAAAGTTGCCACCAGGCACTTCAATTGCTGCATAATGGGATCATCATAAGCTTGATAGCCGCACTGTTTTTTCCGGCTTAAAATTTATTTTAAATTCTTTTAGGAAAATCGCTATTGACAAGTGTCCTTACATCAGATCGACTAAATTATGGGAAAATCAAGGTTTATTGAGCTGATGGCTAAAAGCATGGACGGATCGGCCAATAAGGAAGAGTTGGATGAACTCGAACTGTTTTTAAAACAACACCCAGGATATAAAAAAATTCAGCAGGTAACAGACGCCTTAACGGGTACACTTAATAACAACCACGAGGTTTTGCCCACTACCATAAACAGTAAGCTGGATGAGTTATGGGTTAAAATAAAAGACGCTGAAGAAACCGAAACCGAAATTGTTGCAGACCATGTACGGCCATTTAACTGGAAGTGGATTGGCGCGGCTGCGGCTGTTGCCGTACTTGCTTTGTTTGGCTTTTTGTTTTATAGACAGCAGGCCAAACAGCAACTTAACGCCGCGGTAACAAAAAAGGTAGATGTGCCTTTTGGCAAAATGATGCAGGTTACTTTATCAGATGGTACCCAGGTGAAGCTGAATGCAGGCAGTCATTTTTCGTACCCTTCGGTTTTCCAGGCCGGGCAAAGGGAGGTTAGTTTAGAAGGCGAGGGCTTTTTTGAAGTAACCAAAAATCCGAAGAAACCATTTTTGGTACATACCGCCGGCTTCACAGTAAAAGTTTTAGGTACTGTATTTAACGTAAAGGCTTACCGCGACGACAAAACCACCGAAACTACTTTATTAAAAGGTAAGGTGCAGGTTGAGCTGGCCGATGACCCCGAGAAAAAGATCATTTTATCGCCCCACGAAAAACTGACCATTAATAACCCGGCACAAATTGTAACTAACCAGCCCGTTAAAGCAGCTGTAGCCAAGATAAAATATGAAGTAGCCACATTACCGGTTGTAAGCAATGACGCGTATGCAGAAAATGCCTGGATAGACCACAAAATTATGTTTGCCAATAATGATTTTGAAGACGTGGCCCGGCAAATGGAACGCAAATACAATGTGAGGATAGTATTTGCAGATGAAGCCCTCAAAAAAGAGCAGATAAGCGGCGTGCTTGAAAACGAAAGCCTGGATACCGCCCTGAATTTCCTGAGGCAAATTGTGCCGTTGCAATCAAAAATTGATGGCGGTACGGTTTACTTATCCTACAAGAGTAAAAAATAAAACAACCAACTAATATTAACTTAACAGCAGCACATGAACAAAAACAATTACCTAACAGACTCCTAAAACCCATAAATAAACAAGGGAAGAGGTGCAACTCTTCCCCGCAAAAATCTGGGATTTATCATTGTGAGTAAGCGAGTTGGAACCGAGCTTACTCTATCCATTAATTTTCAAAACAAATGTAATGAAAAAAACAAGAAGGGCATTTGCCATTCCGGGTGCCCCCGTATGCCTTAAAGTTATTTTGCTAATGAAAGCAGTTTTCTTGCTAATCCTGGTTACCTGCATGCAGGTTTCGGCCAGTGTTTATTCACAACAGAAATTTACACTCAGCATTAAGCAAACTGAGGTAAGTACCATACTTGCCAAAATTCAAAAACAAAGCGATTACCGTTTCTTTTACAACTACGCCGCCATAAAAAAACTGGGTAAGGTTGATCTGGACGTTAAAAACGCTTCTATCGAACAAGTGTTGAGCTCGCTTATGGATAATAAGCTGCCCTACAAAATGGCCGATGACCATGTAGTGATCATATCAACAGCCGAAACTACCAATGCCTTGTTACTTGTAAAAGGAAAAGTGGCTGATGCCAAAGGCGAACCGCTCATTGGCGTAAACATTAGGTTGCAGGGTACCAACCTTGGGGTAACAACTGATATTAACGGTAACTTCGTAATAAACGCCCCGGTTAACGGAGTATTGGAGTTTAGTTATATAGGCTTCGAGAAAAAGATAGTGACCGTAACCGGCGATCAGCCCCTATCTATCACGCTTGCTGCCTTGCCATCTGCTTTAACAGAAGTTGTTGTGGTAGGTTATGGTACCAGTAAAAAAATAGATGTAACGGGTTCTGTAGCCAGCGTTAAGGGCGCTGATATTCAAAACCTGCCGGTAGCATCTGCTGCACAGGCCCTGGATGGCCGTGCCAGCGGTGTAAGCATTGTACGCAACGATGGATCGCCGGGCGCCGCGCCGAGTATCAGGATTCGTGGTACGGGTACGTTAAACGATGCCAACCCGTTGGTAGTTGTTGATGGTGTGCCTACCAGCAACCCCGATGCATTAAGTGATATCAACCCTAATGACATTGCATCTGTTGAGATATTGAAAGATGCATCCTCTGCTGCTATTTATGGTACGCGTGCTGCCAATGGTGTGGTAATGGTAACTACCAGGAAAGGCAATTACAATCAAAAATTGGCCACCAATGTTAACTTTTACAACGGCTTTTCAAATACAACCAAGTATCTGAGCCTGTTAACCGCCCCCGATCTTTACAAATTGAAAAGGGAACGCTACACCAATGATGGTGTTGCCATTGATGCACCCTGGAACGATAACTATTATGCCACCCAAAGAACGGATTGGCAGCGGGCCATCATGAAAACCGGCCATGTAACCAATGGCGATGTCAGCATCACCGGGGGTAACGAGGTATCTAACTATTATTTTTCAACTGCTGTTTATAATGAGGATGGTATCATCGATAAAACCAACTTCAAGCGCTTCAGCACCAGGATAAATTCAGAACATAAAGTAAGCAGCTGGTTAAAACTGGGCGAAAATATCCAGTTGAGCTATGCCAATAACAATGGTTTTGACAATAACAATTCGCAAACAGGACTTCTGTTTTCGGCACTGCGCTTTAACCCTGCCATACCATTGGTTAATACCGATGGATCATACGGTACATCAAAGGCTTTTGCCAACCAGTTGGGCGATATCAACAGCCCTTATGCAACCATCCAGGAAGCAGACAGGTTTAACAAAAAATACCGTGCCCTGGCCAACGCCTTTGCCGAGGTTACGTTTTTAAAAGAATTAAAACTACGGGTAAACTACGCGTATGATGGCACCCTGAACAGGGCATACAACTTTAGTATAGCTGATGTTAACCAGGCACGGCAAAACACCACATCATCGCTAACCCAAACCGAGGGCGAGTTATCATCCCAGTTATTGGAGTCGTTCCTTACTTATGATAAGGTATTCGGTAAAAGCCACGTAACGTTTACCGGCGGTTACTCCTACCAAAACTTTAAAACCTATGGTTTTAATGCATCTCGGTTAGGATATGATGATACGTCGGAAGATCAAAGGGTGCTTAGCCTTGGTAACAGCCAGTTCAATTCAAGCGTAGTTCCTGATCAATCGTCATTGCAATCGGGCTTTGGCAGGTTGTTTTATGACTACGATAGCAGGTTCCTGGCTACATTAACTTTCCGTGCGGATGGATCATCAAAGTTTGCACCAACCAAAAGATGGGGTTATTTCCCGGCATTTTCTTTGGGCTGGAGGTTATCAAACGAAGCTTTCATCAAAAATATATCATGGATAAGCAACCTGAAGCTAACCGGTGGTTATGGCGAGTTGGGTAACCAAAACATAGGCACATTTCAATACGCCAGCTTAATTAAGTTGGGCAGTACCTATGAAAACAATGGTTACACATTTGGCGGCACAGGTTATACAGGTGCGGCAGTTTACAGCCTGGCCAATCCGGATATTGCATGGGAGCGTACAGCCATGACCAATGTGAGCGTTGAAGCCGGTTTTTTAAATAACCAGTTATCAACAACCTTAACCTGGTTTAACAAAAACACTAAGGATATGCTTTTATCGCCACCTGTTGTAGGAGCGGCTGGTTCGGTATCTATCCCTAACCAAAACATCGGTACCATGAACAATCATGGTGTTGAGCTTGAAGTTAATTACCAGGGCGGTAATAAAGTAAAATACTCTTTTGGTGCCAATGCCTCGTTCATCAAAAACAAGGTAACCAAGCTAAACGGCGAAGGTACATTTGTGGGCGCCACAGTTTACGGCCGCTCAAGCCAGGAAATTTCAAGAACCTACCAGGGCCAGCCAATAGCCTCATTTTATGGTTGGAAAACCAATGGCTTGTATCAAACCCAGGCTGATATAGATAACGACCCTGCCTTGAAAAATGATCCCCGCAAGGCCAATATTAAACCCGGCGATGTGCGCTTTCTTGATTTAAACGGCGATGGGCTGATTGACGGTAACGACCGTACTAATCTTGGTAACCCAAATCCGAATGTTACGGCAGGTTTACAGGGCAGTATCTCCTATAAAGGTTTCGACCTTTCGGTAAACTTTACCGGGGTATTCGGTGTGAGCCTTTATAATGCCGACAGGATGCAGGGTATCGATCCTACTTATCCGTTTAACCTTTATGCCGAAGACTTAGGACGCTGGACCGGCGCCGGTACAAGCAATACCATCCCAAGAATGTCTCTGGATCGTGCAAACGATAACTACCGCACATCTGACCTGTTTGTGGAAAGCGGAAATTACGTGAGCCTTAAAAACGCCACTTTAGGTTATACCCTTCCTGTCACCTGGACAAAAAGGGCCACCTTAAAAGGCGTAAGGCTTTATGCATCAGGCCAAAACCTGTTTTTTATAACCAAATACAAAGGCTATACGCCAGAGTTGGGTTATACTAACGGTAACCTGCAAAGAGGGGTCGACGTAGCCCAGTATCCGTCGGTAAGAACAATCACATTCGGTTTAACAGTTAAATTATAAGATCATGAAATCGAAAAAAATATTATATATGCTTACGGCACTTGCCCTGTTTGGCAGTAGCTGTAAAAAAGCGCTCGATTTAAAGCAACAAGGTGTTTACAGCTCAACAAACTATTTTCGTAACGAAACTGATGCTGTTAACGCGATAACTGGTATCTATAGCATTTTACCTGAAGAAGATTACATTGGCCATGCCGAATGTACTTTTGACGTACCATCTGACGATTACTGGCGCTCTGGTGACCACGGCGAGGATGAAGGTATTGAAAATTTAACTTACGATGCTTCAAACGCCGCTATCAGGTACCCATGGAAATGGAGATATGAAGAAATTAACCGCGCTACAAATTGCATCATCAATATCCCAAAAATCACCGCCATTTCTGCCGATATTAAAAGCCGCAGCATGGGCGAGGCCTACTTTTTAAGGGCCTTTGGTTACTGGCGTTTAATGATTATTCACGGCGATGTGCCTATCATCACCGAGGATGATTATACTAAACTAAACTTTAACGTTCCTAAATCGCCGATTGAAGAAGTGCGCAAGCAAATAGAATCAGATTTGTTGAAAGCGGTTGATATGCTGCCCGAAAGCTATGGCGCTGCCGATCGTGGCCGCGTGAGCAAAGGAACGGCTCTGGGCCTTTTAACAAAGCTTTATATGTATTGGGAAAAACTTCCGGAGGCAATTGCAACCGGTCAAAAAGTAATCTCCAATTCGCATTATGCATTGGCTG
This sequence comes from Mucilaginibacter sp. P4_C11, assembly GCF_056402115.1. Classification (NCBI taxonomy): domain Bacteria; kingdom Pseudomonadati; phylum Bacteroidota; class Sphingobacteriia; order Sphingobacteriales; family Sphingobacteriaceae; genus Mucilaginibacter; species Mucilaginibacter sp. P4_C11. The sequence continues at coordinate 47,162 of NZ_JBFUIA010000008.1, forward strand.
CCAACTATACTGATAACTTTACCCGTGCAAATGAAAACAGCACCGAGTTGCTTTTCTCTATCCAGGCAGTACAAAACGTAGTACAAAACGACTTTACCGTTTACTACATTCCAAGACCATGGGGTGGTTATGGCTTTAGCCAGCCTTTACAGGGATTGGTAAATGAGTTTGAAGCTAATGATCCACGTAAAGCTGCAACTGTTTTAAGTGTTGGAGACAAAGTTAACCTGGGCGATGGTAATGGTTTAACTACTTTTACTGCCGATCTGTCGGCAACCGGTTTTGCTTTCAAAAAGTTTGCCGTATTTAACACTGCGGCTGATGGTGGTGGTGTTGATCATAGCTTTGCTGTACCTTTAATGAGGTCGGCCGATATTTACCTCTTGGTAGCCGAAGCGCTTATCCGTACACAAGGTGCCGGCGCAGGCGATGCACTCATAAACCAGGTAAGACGCCGCGCTTCAACATTGTTGCCACCTGTTGTAGGCGCCGGTATGACGCAGCTGATTCATGAGCGCCGCGTAGAACTTGCCGGTGAAGGCGAGCGTCACCAGGATTTGATGCGTTGGGACAAGAAAAACATTGTTGATATTGCAGCAATATATAACCGTTCGGTTTCAAAAGCACCGCTTGATCAATCGAAAACGGTAACATTTGTTCGTCCTAAAAATTATTATTTCCCGCTGCCACAGGTAGAGATTGATAAGAGTAAGGGCGTTTTAGTACAAAATCCAAACTTTTAAGTAAAATAATCTATTAAATGCCGGTAGCTATCAATAATTTGTTAAGTCAATTTGTGTTGGTCACCGGCATTTTTATTCTATAAAACCCCAAACAAACAGAGCCAGCTTAAATAATGAAAAAAGGTTTATTGATACTTATTGCTTCCGTTTTTTGCTTAAATACCTATGCACAGGTTGATCAGAAAGCATCGTATGAGTTTATTGAACGTATCATCCCCGGCAAATCGGGCGCGTTCCTGGTTGAGCCAATAACGGCAGATAACAATAAAGACACGTTTGAGCTGGATAGCCGCGGTGGCAAAATAGTTTTACGTGGTAACAACGGGCTATCTGTAGCTGCAGCTTTAAATTATTACCTTAAAACCTACTGTTTTTGCGATATAGGCTGGAATGGTACCAATTTAAACCTGCCTGCAAACCTGCCCGCGGTAACCGCCAAAATTCATAAAACCACGCCGTATCAATACCGCTATTACCTTAACTATTGCACATTTAATTATACCATGGCCTGGTGGGGCTGGGCCCGCTGGCAAAAAGAAATTGACTGGATGGCGCTCAACGGCATTAACATGCCGTTGGCTATTACCGGCGAAGAAGCCATTTGGCAGGATGTATACAAAAGCATGGGCTTTACCGATAAAGAATTGGATGCCTTTTTCTGCGGACCGGCTTATTTCTCCTGGTTTTGGATGGGCAACATTGATGCCTGGGGCGGTCCGCTGCCACAGCATTGGATGGACAGCCATAGGGCACTGCAAAAAAAGATCCTGGAACGCGAACGTTCATTTGGGATGAAGCCGGTATTGTCGTCATTTACCGGCCACGTACCGCCATCGTTTAAGGACAGGTTCCCGAAAGCTAAGGTAAAAAGGACCAACTGGGATGCAGGCTTTCCTGATGTATTCATTCTTGACCCCGACGATGAACTTTTTGAAACCATCGGCAAAAAATATATCGAGGCTCAAAACAAGGAGTTTGGTACCGATCATTTGTACTCGGCAGATACTTTTAACGAGAATGTGCCGCCCACCAATGATTCAACCTACCTGGATGGCATGAGCAAAAAAGTATTCCGTTCCATGACCGCTGCCGACCCAAAAGCTGTTTGGGTGATGCAGGGCTGGATGTTCCATTACAACAATAAATTCTGGCAGCCGCAACAAATCAAAGCCCTGCTGAATGCGGTACCTAACGACCAGATGATTGTACTTGATTTGTACAGCGATGCACACCCGGTATGGAACCGTACCGAAGCCTATTATGGTAAGCCCTGGATTTGGAGTATGCTGCAAAACTTTGGCGGCAACATCAGCCTGTTTGGCCGCATGCGCCATGTGGCTGCCGATCCGGCCATTGCCCTGCATGACCCCGAATCAAAAAACATGGTAGGCATAGGCATAACCCCTGAGGGTATTGAGCAAAACCCGGCCCTGTTTGCCCTGATGCTGGAGAATGTTTGGCGCGATACCCCTATTGATGCCGATGCCTGGGTAAATAATTATGCCCACAGGCGCTATGGCCAAACCAATGCCAATGCATCCGAAGCGTGGCAGATATTATTGAACACGGTTTACAGCAGCGGCCTGAGCGAGGGCGGCCCCGAATCAATCATTGTGGCCAGGCCAAACATGCAGAAAACTATCGACAGGGTTTTAACTAAACTAAGTTACGATCCCCTAAAGCTGGCCAAAGCCTGGCAGTTGTTAGTAAACGCCGCCGATAGCCTGAAACAAAGCGACGGCTATCAGTACGATGTAATTGACGTGACCCGGCAGGTACTGGCTAATTATGCATCGCCATTGCAGCAAAAATTGGCATCGGCCTATAAAAGCGGCGATAAGGAAGCCTTTAAACAATACAGCACCGCCTTTTTACAGCTGATGGATGATATGGACGATTTGCTAAGCACCCGCAAAGATTTTTTATTAGGCAAATGGATTAACGAAGCCAGGGCCAATGGCATTACCGATAAAGAAAAGAATTTGTATGAGCTAAATGCCCGCGACCTGGTAACCCTTTGGGGCGATAAAGAAAGCGGCTTGAGCGAATACTCTAACAGGCAATGGGCCGGCTTAATAAAAGGCTATTACAAACAACGCTGGGAACTATACTTTAGCCAGCTAAACAAAACCATGGCCACAGGCACCGCCTTTGATGCCAAAGCATTTGACGCCCAGGTAAAAAACTGGGAATGGCAATGGGTAAACAAACACGATAACGCCTATACTGATATTGCCAAAGGCGACGGGGTAGAGAAGGCGAAAGCGCTGTTTGCAAAGTATAATAATTTGGTGTTGCAGGCGACGTATTAGCAGATATTCGGTTTTTTGTAGAGACGCATAATTGCGTCTCCCGGAGGACATTCCGAATTTGTAAGGTCGTCAATTTGCATGTGTGATTTGCAGGCGGGAGACGCAATTATGCGTCTCTACATCGAAAAGGCAATACTTCCCTGCGGTCTGTGTCTTCACAGACCGCTGTTCCTAATGTTTTCGATTAGGGGTGGGAGGTCCCACGAATGCATCTGGAAAAGAATGACGTATGTTACTTGGCGGCGACGACTCACCCCGAACATCGCTACGCTCGTTCTGCCCCTCTCTCCGACTGCGTCGCATAGAAGGGCTAAAAAAGAAAAATGGGGTTTACCCTCTATGCGGCGTAAGCCGGAGAGAGGGTCGGCCAGCGCAGCGTAGCCGGGGTGAGTCGTCGCCAGCGTTCAAATGACACGAAAGTTGGTCAAAAGATGAAAGAAGAAGCCCGCATTATCCACAACAACAAAATACATTGAATCATAAACACATGATCAAAAGCACATACCTCTTTCTAACAATTCTGATTTGCCTGGCATTCAATACAACCATAAAAGCCCAGGATAGTAACGACCACATCTTTCCGCCATCTGCAGCGGCTAAACCCTATATCAATTTTGATAACAAGGGCTTTTTGATAAATGGCAGTCGAACGTTCATCGTATCTGCAGGGTTGGAGTATGCCCGTATCCCCCACCAGCTTTGGTACGATAGGTTGCTGCGCATCAAGCGTGCGGGATTTAATTGTATCGAGATTTACACCATCTGGAATTTTCACGAAGCCCAGGAAGGCAAATTTGATTTTACCGGCGACCGCGATCTGAACCTGTTTTTAAAACAGGTTAATGAATTAGGCATGTACGCCATTGTACGCGTTGGTCCGTATTACTGTGCCGAATGGGATAACGGCGGTTACCCCATCTGGCTTAAGTTTAAAAAAGGTCTGAGTGTTCGGGAAGATAATCCATTGTTTGAAAAATATGTCGACAGGTTTTTTGATCACCTTTTACCTATCGTGATGAATAACCAGGTAAACAAAGGCGGGCCGGTGATAATGGTGCAGCTGGAGAACGAGCATCCCAAAGGATGGGGTACTGTTATGCCCGATGGCTATTTTAAACATTTGCAAACCAAGGCGCTGAGTATGGGCCTGCAGGTGCCTTACTTTTTTAGCGGCCTGCACCACGCCAGCGACCCGGCAGGAGATGGCAAACTGGACGACGCTGCGCGGCCAAATCCCTGGTTTTCTACCGAGTTTTGGAGTGTATGGTATTCGCAATACGGCGCCAAACCGGGCGACGACCAGCTTTACGACAGGCGCACCTGGAAAATCATCGCCAACGGCGGCAATGGTTACAATTATTACATGGTGCACGGCGGATCGAACTTTGGGTACACCAATAACGACGAAGACGCGGCATCGTACGATTACGGCGCGGCCATTGGCCAGGCAGGCGACTTAAGGCCGATATATTATGCCTTTAAACGGGCGGCTTTGTTTGCCCGCAGATTTCAGGATGTATTGGCAAATAGTGTAAACAATACTGACCAGCACAGCAAAATTGTTTCGGAACCAACGGTAAAAGTAAGTGCCCGCAAAAGCCCCGCCAGTGAAATTGTTTTCCTGGATAATACAGGTAAAGAGGCGATAACAACCCAACTGCACATTGATGATAACGTGCCTGGCAATAAAGTTACCATTTTACCCGGCGAGATTTATCCGCTGATCCATAACTATAAGCTTAATGATGAGGTGATGCTGAACTGGGCTTTAACCCGGGTATTTATTACGATTAACCAGGGAGATGTTACTACCATTGTTACAGATGCCGAAGCCGGTACACCCCTTGCCCTATATTTTAAAACCCAGGGCAAGGCATCAACAGGAAACCCCAACGTAAAAATTGATGGCGAAAATGTAAGCATCAACCTAACTATGCCCTCCATTACCCAGCCATTAGAGTATAGCTTTAAAGCAGGTACGCAAACCATCCGTGTACTGGCCATGAACAGGCAACTAACAGATAAAACCTATATCGATAAGCCGCACAATACCCCCTACATTATATGTGGTGCAGATTATGTAGGAAAAATCGATATTAATGATCACCCTTTTACCGCTGATATAGAGCAGCCATTATTAAAAGATAAAAACGGACCGGTTTGGATTTACACGGCTCAAAAAACGGTGCTTTTAAAACAGATTCCATCACCAAAGGTCAATCAGCCCAAAGCCATTGCACTCAACAACTGGGAATTTAAAAATGCTGCGGGCGCGGCGGCTGTAAATTATAATGCGGGCAAATGGCTATCCTCAAAAAATCCGGTTCCGATGGGTGCCGACGGCGATGTAACTGCCGATGCCTGGTATCGTACCACAATTACCACCTCTACCGCCGGTAAATACACCTTACAGGTAAAAGGCGGCGGCAGAGGGCAGGCTTTTGTTGATGGTAAGCCTGCCGCTAAATGGAAACTGAACGATGGAGAGCTAACGCTCGACCTGAAAAAAGGGAAACATACCCTCGCCATTTTTGCTGCGCATGATGGAAGGGACAAACTGGYCGCTTACCTTGGCCCGATTGATGAGGTAGACAGTAAAGGGCTGTTTGGTCCGGCGCTCATCAAAAAAGGAGGTCCGTTTATCAGCGAGTTAAGTAACTGGTATTTTGCCAGGGCCAATAAAATAAGCGATGTTAAACAAGGGCCACCAGCTTTTGATACCACCACATTTAAACCCTATAAAATAAACACCGATGTTTTTAATTTAAAGGAAGGATACGGCTGGTTTACCACAACTATACCGCAACAGCCCGCAGGCACATCAAAAATAACCCTGCAGTTTAAAAGTGTGGATGAAAATGCTACCATATTCATCAATGGCAAACAGGTATTTAAACACGATGGCTGGAACCAGCCTTTTGAAGTGAATATAACCGACGGCACTACTTTAACAGCACCTATACGGCTTGCTGTGTTTATAGAAAACTACTCTAACGAGGGCGGTATCGATCAGCCTGTAAAAATTAATGCCATTGGCGATGCGCCGGCCGTAACCGGCTGGAAAATGAAAGGCGGCCCCGGCGATGCGCTGGCTTTAAAAGGCTGGCAAAAATTTACCGGCAAGGTTAAAACCAATGCGCCTTGTTTTTACCAGTCATCGTTTACCGTACCACAGGCAAAAGGAAAAACCTTTATCTGGCGGTTTGAGCCTAAGGGGCTGGGGCATGGCTCGGTATGGGTTAACGGGCACAATATTGGGCGGTACCCGGAAAAGATATCCATTACCAGTTTATACATTCCCGAATGCTGGCTAAAAACAGGCCCCAATCAATTGGTGATTTATGATGAAGATGGCAAACAGCCCGGTGATACACTAATAGTGGCCGAACCGGAAGCAGGCCGCGCTACAACACAAACAACTACAGATATTAAATAATCAATGAGTATTCGTTATTTGGTTTTAAATTCCCCTCTTGAGAGGGGGCGGGCAGGAATGGTGTAATGGCAGGGGTGTGTTTGAACGCGCGATAACACACCCCTGCCGCCTCTTGAGAGAGGAATCTAATACACCGGGCCGTTTGAACCAAATAGCATATAGTAAAGAAATAATCAATAAAACATGGCACTAAGTACTGAAAGGTTTACAGCATTAGATATTTTTAGGGGGATGACCATCTGTTTCATGATCATCGTAAACGCCCCCGGCTCGGGCGCGGATGTATGGACACCGCTTGACCACGCCCCATGGATAGGTTTTACACCAACCGACCTGGTTTTTCCGTCGTTCCTGTTTGCGGTGGGTAACGCCTTAAGCTTCTCTAAAAAGAAGTTTGAATCGGATGCCGCCTTTATCAGCAAAATATTTAAACGTACGGTTATCATCTTTTTATTAGGTTACCTCATGTACTGGTTCCCGTTCTTTCACCGCGTTGCCGATGGCTGGGCTTTTAACCCGCTAAACCATACCCGTATAATGGGTGTATTGCAGCGTATAGCCTTGTGTTACTTTTTTGGTGCTTTGATTGTTCACTACTGCTCTCAAAAAACGGCGGTTATTATATCGGGGTTACTGTTGGTTGGTTACTGGTTGTTTTTAATCCTATTTGGCGAGGCAGGTAAGGAGTATACCATGCTGGGCAATGCGGGCACCAAACTGGATATTGTATTGCTTGGCAACGATCATTTATACCACGACAAAGGTGGCCCCATAGCTTTTGACCCCGAAGGTTTACTAAGCACACTAACCGGGATAGTAAATGTGATAGGCGGTTTTTTAGCCGGCGCGTTCATCCAGCGTAAAGGTAAAACTTACGAAACAGTGGCCAAACTCATGATATTTGGCGGATTGCTTATCGTATCTGCCTTGTTCCTGGGCCAGTTTTTCCCGATAGCCAAAAAACTATGGACAAGCACTTTCTCGGTGCTCACCATCGGTATCGACCTTGCCATATTGGCCCTGCTGATATTTGTTATCGAAATAGAAAAAGTAAAACGTGGCACCAACTTTTTCCTCATCCTGGGGCGTAATTCATTAGCCATCTACTTGTTATCTGAATTGCTGCTTACCGTTTTTCAAACCATATGGGTAGCTCCCAAACTGAGTTTTTACGATTGGATAAACCGGGTATTTTACCAGCGGGCGTTCCCCGGCGCACTGGGCACACTGGTATTTGCCATTTGCTACATGTTGCTGTGCTGGCTGGTGGCTTATGTGTTGGATAAAAGGAAGATATACATTAAAATATGATAATGTTAAAGGTGTTAGGATATTATTGGAGAATGGTATTATACGTAGATAAAATGTCTATTCTACCGTCATTGCGAGGTACGAAGCAATCCCGAACTTTGCAGGATTGGGATGCCTTTGCCCACGATGCTTCGACGGGACTACCCGTCATGTGTTCTATTTTCGACGTAAGGAGGGCTGTCACCCTGAGCCTGTCGAAGGGTCGCGCGGAGAGGCCTTTGTCCGCTATCCTTCGACAGGCTCAGGATGACAGCCCTTTGAGTATTCCGCGGATTTTACGGCTCATAACTTTCATTTTAACCCTCTTCCTATCCCACACCGCCTCAGCCCAACAAACAAACCACCTGCCCTATGTAAACCCTTTCATCGGCACAGCCCAAAGTAATGTACTTACTAAATGGGGCAGCGAAGGCGGCACCTATCCTGGTGCTGTGGCGCCATCGGGTTTCATGCAGTTAAGCCCCGAAACCAGGTTTGGAAAGGGCTATAACTACGGCGATAGTGCTATTTGTTATTTTAGCTGCTTCAGGCATATGAGTGGCTTTCCCGAGGGCTCAGCCGGCAGGTTTTATGTGATGCCGGTTAAAGCAGTTGATGGATTTGAACCCCGTAAATACGGCCGAAAATTCTCGCACAGCAAAGAAACGGCAAGCCCCGGCTACTATAAGGTGAGTTTTGATGACGACCACAGTACCGTAGAGGCCGCAGCAACAACCCGTACGGGCATGTTCCGGTTTACATTTGCTGCCGGTTCATCACCGCAGTTGTTTATCAGCGAAGCCGGCAAGATCAGCGTAATATCCCCGAGTATAATCCAGGCCTCCGGTGGCAACATGGTTGTCAATTTTACCGAGCCTTTTATCTCAAAAGAACAGGTTGACGGTGGCTGGATCTTCAGTTTTGCAGCATCTGTAAAGGGCGATAAAGTTATCGGGCTTAAATTGAGTGCTTCCACAGTTGGTTATGCAAGTGCCCAGCGCAATATAGACCAGGAAATAGGAGCATTATCCTTTGACCAGCTGCATAAACGCACCGCCAATGAGTGGCAAAAAAAACTGGCTGTTGTTGATGTAACCGACAGCAACGATGCCAATAAAACTGTTTTTTATACCGCCCTGTATCATTCGCTTTTAATCCCCTGGGTTATCGACGATGTTGATGGCCGTTATATGGGGACCGATGGCAACATCCACCAGAAAACAGGCGCTCACCAATATGGGGCTTTCTCTCCCTGGGATACTTTCCGCTCGTTGCACCCCCTGCTTACCCTGCTTTACCCGGATAAGCAACGGGATGTGATTTTATCCATGCTGGATATTTACAAACAAACCGGCCACCTGCCAACCGAATCTATGACAGGCAACCACGCTATACCCATTATTGTAGATAGCTACCTGAAAGGCATCACCGGTTTTGATAAGCAGCTGGCTTATATCGCCATGAAGAAAAGCGTACTGGAGCCGCCGTTTGTCCAGCCGGATATGGAGATCTTTAATCAAAAAGGTTATATCCCCTTCACCCGGTCCGAGTCGGTTACCCGCACTGTTGAATATGCCTATGACGACTGGGCCTTATCACGATTTGCAAAAAAGGTTATCCATAATGATAAAGACTACCAGCTTTTGGCAAACCAGGGCTACAGCTACCGCAACCTTTTAAATAACGATCAACTATTGCTGTTGCCCCGCAACGATAATGAGTTTAAATTACAGCCCGGCATGTCGGGTTATAAAGAAGGGGATAAGTGGGTTTATTCTTACTTTGTGCCCCAAAACACAAAAGACCTTATTAACCTCACAGGCGGCACCGACCAATTTGCCCGCCGGCTCGATTCGGCGCTTAGCAATAATGTGATCCTGTTTGATAACGAGACTGTATTTCATTTGCCCTACCTTTTTAACCAGGCAGGCAAACCGGCATTAACCCAAAAATGGTTACGAAAAATTATGCTGCATCGTTTTAGCAACAGCCCCGGCGGCTTACCGGGTAATGACGACCTGGGCTCAACATCCAGCTGGTATATTTTTAGCGCCATGGGTATTTACCCGGTTTGTCCCGGCAGGCCTTACTATGCTATCGGCACGCCCTTGTTCAAATCTGTTACACTGCACCTGCCAAACGGAAAACACTTTACTGTAAGTAGTAATGTTTCAGATGCAAAAGGTTACGTAAAGGGTTTAACTGTTAATGGCAAACCCTGGCAGCAGCTAAGCCTGCCGCATTCGGTATTAACAGCCGGAGGTTCGATGATTTTTGATTTAGCAGGTAAGGCAGGCAATTGGCCAAATAATAATAACCCTGTTGAGCTATCGGAAACAAAACAAAACCCTGGCTTTAAAATATTGAGTTGCTCGGTGTCAAAAAACAATGTTGCGCCCGATGAACCTTTCACTGTTCATTTTTCAGTCAGTAACTCGGGTGCTACCGGCGTTAAAATTGTTACGCTATTGGTAAATGGCAAACCGTATGCTTACAAAAATTGCATGGTAGTTTCGGGTGGCACTCAAACAGGCTCGTTGGTATGCCGGCTTTACCCCATCGGAAAAACGGAACTTAAACTGGAGGGGCTGCCCCCGGTTATGGTTGATGTAAAACTGCCGCCAAATCCGCCGGCTTATCCTTTCAAAATTACAAGCCTTACCGCTACCGCAATGCTTAAAGTTAATGAGCCGCAGCATCTCGCTTATATCGTCCAAAATATTGGCGGCATAAAGCATACTTTTAACATCCCAATAACCCAAAACGGCTCCTTGATTTTTACCGATACCGTTGTTTTGGAACCCGGCGAAAAAAGGGTGATAGAACACGTACTGGCAGGCGCTTCAAAAGGATTCCAAAGGATATCCACGGGTGATCAAAAGGTGGTTTATAAGGTGTATAAAGACAATGTTGAATCGCTTTTGCTTGATCTTTCTCCTATAGATTATTCGGCCAATAATTCAGTAAAAGACAACTCCGGATTTCAGCATAACGGGCAAATTACCATTACTCAGAAACCTAAAACCAGCGGCAGGCTGGGGTTTAATGAGCATACTTTTGTAGAGGTTCCCAGCACTCCCGCCCTGGATAACATGGCCGAAACCATTACCATGATGGGCTGGGTATACCCCACCGGGAACGAAAAAGGATTGGTTGATATGATAACCAAAGGCGATAGCCACGTTTTGCAGGTAACAGATCATCAAACGCTTACTTTTTTTGCCGGCGGCTGGGGCCGTGGCGATTGCACCGTTAACCTGCCCGCTAATTGGAATAACCATTGGCACCACATTGCCGGAGTATGCACGGGTAAAACACTCTACCTATATATTGATGGCGTATTGGCGGGCACCACCGTGATGGAAACCACGGCAAACCTATCTATAACCAACAAATGGACCCTGGGTAGGAATGAGGAGTTTCCATCTGAAAGGATTTTTCATGGATATATGGATAAGGTAAAAGTTTACCAGGCCGCCCTAAGCGCTGATGAAGTATTGCAGATAGTAAAAACTGAAAAACCAACAGACAGCCCCAATTAATTACATTGCCAACTTTAAAAGTTATCGGATAATATGTAGGAGAAAAGCATTTTTATTGTTCTATAGTTTATCGGGGTGGCGGTTAAGTTAGTCCTCTCCCCCTTACAAACAGTTTTACCTCACCTGCGCTTCAGCCACCAATTCCTCATCGTTGGTTTTAGCTGCAACAGGCGCTGTGCGCTTTTTTACCACTTCGTCAAATTTTTTTTCGTAGTCGGGGTGGTTGGTGCCCATCAGCCTGTCCCAGATGTTAAAATAAAGGCCGTAGTTGCATTTAACCAGGCGGTGGTGCATGTTATGATGGGTTGATGTATTATGCCATTTAAACAGCTTATTGCTGGCGAAGCCTTTCGGAAAAAGCTCGAAACCCAGGTGCCCTGTTACATTAAGCAATAGTGAATATAACGAGAACAGGGTTAATGCTGTGCCATGATACGGAAAGGTGAAAGCTATCAGGGGCACAATGCCTACTTCTATAACAGCCTCAAGCGGGTGAAAAGCGTATGCCGCAAATGGGGTTGGATTGGTAGATAGGTGATGGGTTTTATGTACCGCTTTAAATAAAGGCTTCCAGTGCATGGCACGGTGTGTCCAATAAAAATAGGTATCATGCATCAATATCATCAGCACAATACTGAAGATGTAATAACCCCATCCTTTATCGCTGATATTGGGATAAATGCGGGTTAGCCCAGCTTTACTTGCGTAAATAACACCCATGATAACCAGGCCGAAAATAATGATGGTGATAAATGAGTTCACCACCTCGCGGATCACGTGTTTATTTTCGGGATATCGCTGCTGTATTTTGGCGCGCCAGATGGTTTTATTCTTCCACACATAAAACACCAGGTAAAATGATCCTGCAAATAACAGGTAACGCACAGCCAGCCGAAGTAAAACGTTGGATATGGTGATCAGATCATCTATGCGGAAACTTTTAAACATCTGTTATTAAACGTTTAACAATGGTTAGTTTATATAGTTGAAACTAAAAATCCTTATTCAATAGTTTTTCCAGCTCTGCAAAGCTGATGTTCATTTTTACCCGGCCTTGTTTGGCGTAGGATAATTCGCCGGTTTCTTCGGATATAATGATGGCAGTTGCTTCGTTGGCTTCGGTTACGCCGATACCTGCACGGTGGCGCAGGCCAAATTGCGCGGGCAGATCGGTCTTCTCGGTCAGCGGCAAAATGCAGCTGGCCGATTTAATCTTGTTTTCGGCAATCACCACGGCCCCATCATGCAGGGGGCTTGTTTTTTGAAAAATACTTTCCAGCAATCGTTTAGATATCCGGGCTTCAACAACCTCACAACTATTTTGATAAAACTGCTCGTCGTAATATTTGGCAAACACAATGAGGGCGCCGGTTTTAGTTTGCTTCAGGCTTTTACAGGCATCAATAATGGGTTTAATGCGGGCGTAGTTGTTTTTCTCCACCTCCTTTTTACCAAAAAAATACTGCCACCAGGCCTTATTGCGCTGCAAGGATGCGTTTTTACCTACCAGCAGCAAAAACTTCCGGATTTCCTGTTGAAAAACGATGATCACCACGATAATACCTACATCAACCACCTTTTTCAGGATGCCGGCCAATAGCGGCATTTTGGTTTCGGGCACAATAAAGTACAGCAGGTATATAAATGCAAGCCCTATAAAAATATTAGCGGCTATAGTACCACGCAGCAGGTTGTAAAGCTGGTATATGATGGTTGCCAGCAACAGGATATCCAGTATGGCAAAAGGGGTAATTTTAAGGCTGCTTAAAAAGGATTGCATTTACGAAGTTAACAAGTTTCGGCAAGTTAAAAAGTACAGTTGTTATAACGGAAAGCCGTAAATTAATTTAGTTAACAGCACTAAGTCGTAAGTTATAAGCCATAAGTCGAATTTGCTCTTTTTTTGACTTAGACCTTAAGACTTTCGACTAAGGACTATCCGCATTAGTTACCCGGCATATATGGGCCACCAGGCACACCCCAACCCCAGGCGGGCATTGGTGCATCAATAGCCTCGGTTGCTTCGCTCTCTTTTGAGTTGATAACCGCAATGCGTGTACCCCACTCCAGGTAAGCCAAAAATGCCGACCGGAATTCGGGGTCGTTGGGTAGTTGTAATTCGTCGGCAGTTTGCAGCAACAGTTCCATCCAGCGTTTGCGGTGGGTCTCGGTCAGGTATTTTTGCAGGTGTTTGCTTATCATAATAAAATGGCTGCCCTCCTCCTCGCTATAAGTTTTAGGTCCGCCCAAAACCTCGGCAACAAAATGGGCAACATGCAGGCGGTGCTGTGCCGACATGTGCTTAAATACCGGCTCCAGCAGTTCGTCGGCCAAAACCTTATCGTAAAACTTATCAAACAACCTTTCAAACGCCGGCATACCACCGGCCCACTCAAAAAGCGAAGGGATTTTCTTAGCTGTCATATCTTGATGCCATTAATTCAAAATAAAGATAGCAGAGAACAACCTAAAATGTGGAATTAAATCAGGAATCTTTACTTATTCCGTTCGGTAGTAAAACGTACCAGCTGCTCCAGCGCACTATGCGAATCGCTCGGTGGGAAGGTGTTCAGAATTTCAAAAGCCTCGTCCTGGTATTTTTTCATCTGGGTTTCGGCATATTGCAAACCGCCCGTTTCGTTCACAAATCTTATGATCTGGGCAATTTTGGCAGGGTCGTCGTTATGGTTTTTAACCAGGTTGATGATCCTTTTCTTTTCAGCCGGCGTGGTATTGGCCAGCGAATAAATAAGGGGAAGGGTAACTTTTTTTTCTTTGATATCAATACCCAGGGGCTTGCCCACATCGTCGGTACCAAAATCAAACATATCATCTTTAATTTGAAACGCTATGCCTATTTTTTCACCAAAAAGGCGCATCTTTTCAACCACCTCGTCGCTTGCCCCGGCCGATGAGGCCCCGCAGGCGCAGCAGGAAGCAATAAGCGAAGCAGTTTTCTGGCGGATGACCTCGTAATAAACAGGTTCGCCAATATCCATCCGGCGCACTTTTTCTATCTGCATCAGTTCGCCTTCGCTCATTTGCCTAACTGCCTCCGAAACAATGCGCAGTAATTGAAAATCGTTATTTTCGATAGAAAGCAGTAAACCTTTGGATAGCAGGTAATCGCCAACCAAAACGGCAATTTTGTTTTTCCATAAAGCGTTGATGGAGAAGAAACCGCGCCGTTGGTAAGAGTTATCAACCACATCATCATGCACCAGCGAAGCGGTGTGCAACAACTCGACCAAAGCCGCCCCCCTGTGGGTAGATTCATTGATGCCACCGCAAATTTTGGCAGCAAAAAAAACAAACATTGGCCTTATTTGCTTGCCCTTACGTTTAACAATATAATGGGTAATACGATCCAGTAACGGTACCGAGCTATGCATAGAAGACTTGAACTTCTCCTCGAACGCATCAATATCGGCAGCGATAGGTTTCTTAATGTCGTTGATGCTCAGCATTTAAACTAAACAAGCTTTTATGGGTGTAAAACTGCCATGTGGCAATATGAGGCAAACATAAGCTAAAATTATTTATCTGCATTGATGCAGAATATTTTTTACCCAAATTAAACTATCTGGTCAGCAAACAGTCAATACCAATGATTGCCATATTTATAAGTTGAGTTAAAGTTTTGTGTGTGCGGGTTACCTTAAAAAAGGTGCCCGCTTTTTTATTAGCGGCAAATGCAATAATATTTTACCTTTGCAATCCATTTAGCAAATACGGAGAGGTGTCTGAGTGGTCGAAAGAGCACGCCTGGAAAGTGTGTATACTTCAAAAGGGTATCGAGGGTTCGAATCCCTCCCTCTCCGCTAAGTATATTTTAAAAAACAACAAAAACGCTGTAAATAAATAATTTACGGCGTTTTCTGTTTATGTCAAAAGTCAAAATAAACCAAATAATCGCATACTTCTGGTGACCTCTGGGGGTGACCCGTCGAAGCCAAAAACCAACAGGTCATCAGAAATCTTATAAAGGCCTGAAAATCAATATATTAAATAACAAAACATCTTAATTTCAGTATGATTAAAAACTACTTTTATTCACTTAAAAAGCGACCCGCGATGAACAAATCTTTTGCACTACTCTTTTACGTAAAGAGATCTAAAATTACCGGTGAAGGAACAGCACCGGTTTATCATTGACAGTTTCCAATACTTAGTTAGAATAACATTAAATAGCAACGACCTGCTTTTTCCAAATTTCTACAACCTGTATTCCATTTGCTGCGGTAAAGTTAAGCGTAAGCTCAGTATGCTCCTGATTAAATTCAAACCTTATCTTAAAGTCTGTACCTAAAGGAGAATTACTTATCATTGTTGGGCTTCGATATAATGTTTTTTCCAAGTAATACTGACCGTCAATTTTATAAGTGCCGTTGTGTGTGGTAATAGGTTTATTATTCTGCATGAGCATATTAGCAAAAGTCTTGTCGGCATTAAAAATTTTGAGATAACCGTCAGGGGCTTTCATTGGAATATTATTGTACGATTGCCGCGCCAGTTCCCAGGTGCCGACAAATTGTTTCTCATCAGATTGAGCGTAGGAGATAATCACTACCAGGTGCAAAATGATGAAAATGATTGCGAGTCTCTTAATTGTTTTCATATCAAGGTGTCATAGTTGATTTTATAGTGCTGACTTATCTGACATAGAGCTTCCTGCCGGAAGATTTGATCGTGATAAAGGTTCGATGGGTTAGATATTTAAAACGGCGTTAAGTAACTTATTCTCGGCATAGGTCCTGATTACGTCTATTTCCGAAGAATCTCCTTTTCCGGGGTGTCATAACATATATATTTCTTGACATGGCGTATAGTTTTGATGATATATGGAATCGGCAAGTTTTAATTATTAGTCTGAAATTTTTTCTGTCCCTCCTCTACTTTTTTCAGCTGTTCATATAATTTTGAATTGTTCGGTATCTTTGATCCTGAGCCTTTTCCATCAGCAGTGCTTTCTTCATACCTCTCAAGATTATTGACATCGTTAAGATTATATATAGCTGGGAAACGTGCCGGGGAACTCTCATATAATGTTTCCTAACTGGTGGCATATTGTCCGACACGGTCTGCAGCATCCGGGTTGGAGTAATGTTTCGCCTGAACCAGCTGCGGCACTTCACCCCATGCGCGTTCAACCCGGCCGTCTGCGTTTTGGGCATTCCAATTATCTACATTATCTCCTACCTTAAATATCATAACTGAAAGTTATCTTGTGTTTACCTATAAAGTAGGCCCATTCAATCCCGGCCAGAACAATAGGGCAAGCCTTTTCTTATAAGCCTAATTGGTTTATAACATTTAGCGCTAATAATGTTATTTGCAGGCAAGATCAAATTTTAATGATTCAGCGTTCGCCTCTTGTAGGTGAGACAAACGCTGAATCATTAAAAAGTGTATTGTCAAAATTTAGCGGAAAAAGTTAGTATGTAGCGCATAAAAGTTTAGATATTTTAGCCATCAATGTTCTGATTGACCAGGAATTTCAGGAATGCCCGGATCATCAAGAACCTGCACCGTTGTGACCGGGCCTACGGTCTTCCAGTCTTGCATTACCCAGACAACCTTCTTGTCCCTGGTCACTTCTACCATCTGCGGGCCCTTGCCATTATTGTCACCCCGCGATGTAAAAATGGTATTACCATTGGCTAAACGGGTACAGGTTTGGGGCGCGGTAGCAAACCGATACGCCTCCGGCAGGTCGGTTTTAGTATTGAATTCCCATACTGTCTCCCCTTTTTTATTAACCTCCTGTGCCTTTGAGTCGGCCTCATTGGTAATCAATGTATTTCCATTTTTTAAACGAAGAGCCGACCATGGCTGCCTGCAAGCGTACCTCCAGATTTCTTTAAAGTCCTTGTCGTATTCTACAACATATCCTAGTCCAAAAACGGAAACGAGATAAGTTCCATCGGCGGTAATACGGGCCCTCCGATATTGGCCATGGATGTTATCTGGGTTCGGTGGTTGCGAATATGGAAGCTCATGTTCAACCTCTACAGCACCTGTCTTAATATTTACAACCATCAGTTTGGCCGGAAAACCGTTCACCACAAACATCACCTTGTCCAGGCCAATAGGTTGACAAGTATGAATTTCGGTATGTTTAGGTCCGGGTCCGGGATCGCAATCATAACGCCACACCACTTTTTTATCCGGTGTGATTTCTTCTACATATTCCATTCGGGAAAACAGGATATTACCATTTGAAAGCATCCATACATCATCATATTCATAGCTTGTACCTGTAGAATAGGTCCAGATCACTTTGCCTTTATTAACCAGGAACATTTTATCGTAGTTTTCGCCCACCAGCAGCATAGAATGCTGCGCCAACCCCATACCCGGCAGGTTTGCAGGTGTTTCTCCTTTAACCCAGCTACCCGCAACAGCAGGGGTTTCACCTGGGCCTACTTCAGGAACATTAGGAGCTGTAAAAAGATTAAGCACGTCCATACATGGTGTGGCCCTTGAAAATACATTTTTCGCTCCCACAGTTTTATCTTTCTTTTGTGCAGCGGCAAGATTTGTGAAACCTAACAAAAACAAAATTACAAGGATACTTTTGATGTGTGTCATGATAATTATCGATTAATATTCGTTATTGAATTTTCGGCTATTTAAATAGTTGGTAACCGGGCATTATTGGATAATATGTTTGCAGAAAGTTAAGTTTCCTGAAAAAACAGCCGCTTTTTCAGGATTTGATCATCTATTGCGTAGTAATTGTCAGGGTTTTACCTTTCTTCAAGTCTGTATCGTCAATAAAATAGCCGTTTACTTTTTGATCGTTCCAGGCTATACCCGTTATTTTGCGGCCTTTACCTTTTTTAATAATGGTGGCAGGTTTTGCACCCAGGCTCAACGTTACCTTATCGAACAGTGGCACAGTAACAATATATTTCGGATCAGCAGGCGAAAATGTATAAAATCCCATCGCATTATACACAAACCAAGCCGACATTTCGCCTGCATCGTCCATACCTGGATAGGCCAGTTTGTACTTACCCATGCCGTAAAAATGATTCATTATACTATCCAGGTACATTTGCGCTTTTGGTTGTTGACCTACAAAATAATAGTAATAGGTAGTGCTATGGTCAGGTTGATTACCCTGACAGTAATTGCCAATAAAGGCCGACATATTAGCTGCTTCGCGTCCATTATATGGCGTAGTGTACAAGGCATCCAGTTTTTTCTCTGCAGCGGCTTTGCTGCCAAAAAGTGAGATTAACCCGTTTGGATCATGCGGGGCAAAGAAAGTTGACTCCCAGGCATTCGCTTCGCGGTACATGTATTCGTAATATACAAAGCCCGGATCGAAATTCTTTACCCAACTGCCATCGGCCAAACGGCCTTGCATAAACCCTGTTTCGGGGTTAAAAACATTTTTATAGTTACCAGCACGCTTCATCAACATATCATAGCTTTGGGTGTCGCCCAACGCTTTCGCTAACCTGGCGGTAGCATAATCGTCATAAGCATATTCCAGGGTTTTGGTAACTGCAGCTTTTCGGACAATGCCAAGCGTAGGTTTTTCTACCGCGTCTTCGGCTATGTAGCCTTTTGTATTGTATTCATCTATGTATTTACGGGTACCCTCAACGGTAGCGTTTTTCAACATCAGTTCGTAGGCGCCTTTTACATCGTAATCTCTTAGTCCTCTTAAATACGATCCCGCGATAATTACCGAGGCGTGGTCGCCGTGAAAAAATGTCGGCATGAAGCCACTTATTTTACCTTTGTCAACCAGCGATTGTATAACGTCGTTAAGTACTTTTGGCGATAACATGCCCAACAATACATCTTTGTTCCGATAGTCGTCCCAAATGGATGGTTCGGTATAATAATTAAAGCCCTTATTGACCACCTTACCGCTTATATCGGTAAAATCGCCGTTGGCATCACTTCGTAATGCAGGCCAAAGGAATGATCGATAAAGGCAGGAATAAAATAATCCTTTCTGGCGATCCGTACCGCCCGTAACTTGTATTTTGCCGAGCAAGTTGTTCCATGCGGCGATGGCCTCCGTTCTAACTTGTATAAAGGTCTTTCCCAACATTTCCTTCTGCAAGTTCGCTTTAGCATTTTCAACAGAAACATAGGAAAAGCCGATTTGCAATTCCAAAGGCTTTGCGGCATCTCCAAAACTGATCACCGGCGTCTTTTTCGGTCCTGCTGGCCTTTCCCGGCGGCCGTGGGCCTGGGTTGCAGAAGCGACCGCGGTTAGGGTGTCTATTCCGGTGATCTTGTGATTAGACACCGCGTAGAAATACATTTTTTCGCCGGTCTGTTGAAACCCGATTAGCACATCGTCGCCCACGCGGTCAATTTTCCAGCTACGTACTCCTTCATTGGCCATTGACAGGTCGGCGATGAGTTTTTTATTGGTGTTTGATTTGTAGGTATACCGATGGAATGCACAACGTAAGGTTGAAGTTAGTTCTGCATTTACACCATAACGCTGCAAATAAACCTGATAATAGCCAGGATGAGCCGACTCGTTTTTATGACTGTAAGGCGACTCATAATCATCAGCGGAAAAATTGCTGCCTGATGCGGGCATCAGCGGAATGTTACATAAATTCCAGTGGCCTTTGCTGGTGTGAGCAAAGCCATAAATAACAGTATCCTCATACTGGTAACCAGAACCGCTATGGAATTGTGTTACCGGGGTTAATTGCACCATCGCGTTGGGTAAGGATGCGCCGGGAAATACTTCAGCGCCCCAGCTACGATAGGTAGGCACAAAGCCAAGATCTTTAGGGTCCCATAAAGTAGCGGTGCCCAATAAAGGGTTTACGTAAGATGTTACGGGCGTTGGCGGGGTCTTTTTCTGGGCTTGGGCATAGGTTGTTGCCAGAAAAAATAATACAGTTAGTAAAACGTTTCTTTTCATGTTATTTATAATTATCGGGTACTTAATAGCTGGCAAATAAATGCCCCTTGTAGTACCCGGTTATTTGCATAGCGGTGCTAAGCTTTGGAAAGCCGATTTGGGCCGCCACCTTCGGCGTAATAAAACCGGCTATATTCACGCTGTATATGATTTTACCGATGTGTATTTTTACAAGCTTATTTCCATTGGTTTATTATTGTTCAAAGGTAAATATCGCTGCGGGTAAACCTTCTTTATTATACAGGGTAACGCTGCTTTCATCGCTCCCGGCGTATCTTACATAAACCGGGTTAGCCACGTCCGGGTTGCTTACCACCACTTTATTATTTTACTATTTTGGCGTCTGCAGCTTTCCATCGGTATCATATGTCCAGATATTGTTATTATATTGCTCAGTAAAAAAACAACTCCCTTTTTTTCGACCGAAGAGCCCTCCGTAAAGTGGAATTGACGCGCAACCAGTTTTGGCTTGGTCAAAGTATCGCATAGAAGCGCCTCCCGCAAAAACGCGATCGGCGATATGAGCGTTCGCAGCAACACGCCCGCTGCCAGGCTATTCTTTTTTATCATTATTTCATTTTTTGTGAGGGTCTATGGGCAATAGGCCGGTTTATATGAGCAATAATAATCATAAGTTTTTAGGCTGGTGCGATGTAGGTGGTGCGATGTACGCTTCGTCAATAAATATGTACAATAAGGCAATCGAGCGATTGATTTAAGCAAGTTATTTATGCCGAATTAAGGGTACCAAACCGTCTGTTCAATAGGGCCAAAGTCAGCATTTATCGCAATTAACGCTTAACCAATCATTTCGGTGGTTCATTGCCACAGGATATAACTTATCAAGGTTTCCCATTGCTCCATTTTCAGGGCGAATCAGTATCTGTTTTGACCAGCTCTCTGGCTAAATAGCCCCTATGGGCATTTCAATAGGAGGATTTTGATGCAAGGCGTGGGGTTAGCCACGTAGTTTGAAAAATTTTTCTCGTTTATTTCAGCTTGACCATTTGCATTTACCTAAATGGCGGTAAGTAGAAATAAAACGATTGCAAACCTGTTGTGCCTTCCTGATGAATATCCTTTTAACATTTCAATATTATTTATTGGTTCATTTTTTGGATCGTTAGGCTTAACTATCCAATCCAGCGTAACGGCGAGCAAGCTGATCCATACCAATTTAATAAGATAGATTTCATGGCACAGGCTATTATTTTCATTAAATATTTTTCGATAACCTTACAATTTGAAGTTACGAAATGGCGCCATCAAACAGATCAATAAATACAGTTGGTAAAAGTTCAATTAGGATATTAACCGTCCGGCAGGACATAAGCAAGTGGAAAATGCCAAATGAAACATCTGTCCATGATTTTAATCAGGAAGTAGGTTGTATCTACAAAGCGGAACGATATAAGGTTCGCGATAACGGCGCAATACTACGATGCCGGGATGGTGGTAAGCGGAAGTGTGCAATTGATAATCAATGGCCTTTTGATAAGTCTAATTTCAAAACTGGATATATGAAAATTGCTTGTGTACCTATTCATAGGATAGTAGCGGTCGCTTTCCTCGAAACCAAACCGACTACTAATCATGTTGTTGACCCATAGATACTAACAAACGAATAATCGGCCTGAAAATTCACGATGGGTTACAAGGCTGGATGCTGAAGAACCAGCGGCTATTCTGACTGATCACATCCAACCATCTCCAGGGGTAATTTGCTACTGAAAAACCGGCATCAAAGTCCTGGTTGTAAAATGAAGGAACAACCGGTATAATGGTTATTGCCGCATAAACAGTAAATGTTCGTAAAAAAAGTGTGTTATACCACTTCCATTAAGGAGCGGCGAAATCGTTTGTATTTGCCATTATCCCAGCCTTTTATTAACCTCGCTCCAGTTAATTACATTCCACCAACCGGCAACATATTCATTACGCCTGTTTTGGTATTTAAGATAGTAGGCGTGCTCCCAAACATCAAGTGCCAGCAAAGGAACACCTTTTACTGTAGCATTATCAAACAATGGATTATCCTGGTTAGCTGTAGAAGCGACGGTTAGCTTACCGTTAACAATCACCAGCCACACCCAGCCCGATCCAAAACGTGTTAACGCAGCCTGCGTAAATTGTTCCTTAAACTTGTCAAAAGATCCAAATGCCCCGTTCAAAGCGTCTTTGATCTTTCCATCAGGCGCGGTTGAGTTTGGCGTAAGGCTTTGCCAGAAAAAATTATGGTTCCAGGCCCCGCCCCCGTTATTACGCGCTTTGGGCGAAAGCTGTGAAGCGTGATCAAAAAACTCCTTTTCGGTAGTAAAACTTAATTTTTCGGCAACTATAGCCTCATTTACATTTTTGATGTAAGCAGCATGATGCTTGCTATAATGTATCTCGTTTGTGAGCGCATCTATATGCGGCTCCAGCGCTTTATAATCAAAGCCCAGCGGTACTTGTGCAAACTTCAGCACATCGCCCGGTATAGTTGCTGGGCTTTTCGAGGTCGCGTACGTGTCTTCACTGCTTAAGATCAGCGGCCCGGTTACGGCGATGGCAGCGGTTACTTTTATTGCATTTTCAATAAATTTTCTGCGATTATTGCTTTTCATGATGGATGTTGATTAGTTATGAAATTGATTGATTAAGAAATAAAGCTTCCCGGAAAAAAAACCGGGACAGCTCCATTGGCACATCTATTAAATCACTGCTATTTGTGCTATGTTTTTTATTAATTATGGGTAATGATAGTTGCGCCAACATCATTGGTGCCCGGTGTGCCATTGATGTAAATGGTATATATTTTACCAGGCGCCAGCACTACATTGGTTAACTTGTTGTTCAGTATACTTACCGCAGAATGATCTGAAGATTTGCTTACAGAGAAGTTAACCGTACCCGCATCAACGGTAACAAACGGGCCAAGTGACCAAACGTTGAATCCGGTACCAGAAAGTATTGATCCGCCCGCACGGCCGTACACCGTATTGGTAAACAGGGCAGCCTGTCCGGTAATTCCAAAATCAACAGCCGCATTGCCGGGTGCCAGGTGTACAAATCTCACTTTGGCCTTACCGGCAGCGGGCGCACTCAGGTCATCATAAAAAAGGATGAGTGAATCGGCTGTGGCTTTGGTGTTTTTTACCGCAAATACCGTATGATAGTAAGTAGCTATGGGCCCGTTGGGGCCACCCGTAGTTGTAAAAGCAGCACTGTTGCCAAACTGGCGTGACGCTTTGTAAGATGTATTAGTACCTTCTGTAAAGTTGATCTGTACATCGCCAAACTGAGTGTCCAGGTAGTCGGTTTTCGCGTTTATGGCTACGGCCGTTTTGGTTACCTGGGTGGTATACGTCCAAAACTGGATACCAACGTTTACCGGCCTTGCGTTTACAAAACTGATATGTGCTGCAAGTGCCGGCCTGTTTGCATCGTTAATATTCAGGTAGTCTGTTTTTTTGCAGGAGGTTGCCATAAACAATACACCCGCTAAAAGTAAGGTTAATTGATATAGCGCTGGTTTTAACACCAACCTGTATTTATTATAATTTTTCTTATTCATGATATGTAGCTTATAAATGAGCGGATAGTTTGATAAATGGCTGAATGCCTGCACTGCCGTTTTGAATACCCACAACAGTAGGGTTGCGCAAACCGGCTATAGATGGGTCGGTATAATCGCCCAATACATTAAATACGTTGTTTACACCGGCAGTAGCCTGTAGTTTGGAGGTAAATTTGTATCCTACCGAAAAGTCGGTAACCCAGATGGGTTTCAGGGTTTGGTAAAAATATACCGGGTTAAGCGGGTCGGCAGCACTGAGCAGGGAGGCTGTTGTAACTTTGCCAAAATACACTGTTCTTAACAGGAAAGTGAATTTGTCAAGGCTGTAAATCCCCTGCAGGTTAATTTTTTGTGCAGGGATATTTGTAGTAACCCTGGCCCGTTCGCCTGGGCTCAGTATCACATTCTTATAAGCTTCCAGTCCCTTCGGAGTATTTACTTTGGTGACCTCGTTTTTTGAAAAGTTTCCGCCGAAGAGGAAATTGATATTTCCTTTAGCCAGCAATACTTTATAACTACCGGTAAATTCTACCCCTTTGGTACGGGTGCTGAATTCATTGTAAAAGAAATTTGCCTGTGCCGCGCCTGTTTGCTGAAAAAGCGTTTTAACATCTGCCGGAAGATTGGCATCTGTTGAGGTAAAGTTACCCGTATTACCTACCCTGTTATCGATGTTAATCAGGTAAGCGTCAACGGTTAATTCAACGTTACTGCCGGGTGCCGATGTAAGGCCCAGTGCATATCCTTTTGATTTTTCGGGCGTAAGTTTAGGAATACCTAATGCCCTTGCTGCCGCACTTTGATTTGATGCGGTTAAAATATCCACTCCTCTGCCCTGCTGAAATGTAGTAGAAACGGAGGTGTAATAAGACTGCGCCAGGTCTGGTGCCCGGAAGCCTGTATTGGCCGATCCGCGGATGTTGAGCCACCTGGCAAAACTGTAACGGGTGGCAGCTTTCCAGGTAAATACATTGCCAAAATCTGAAAAATACTCTGCACGCCCGGCACCCGATATAAGCCAGGCCTTGGTTACGTTGAGTTCTACATCGGCATACCCGGCAGTTACTGAACGGCTTACGTTGACCGCGTTTTCGGGCCGGAAACCTAAGTGGATCTGTGAACCTGCGGCCAGGCCGTTCAGCGACGTTACCCCCGCATTTGACAAATAGGGAATACCGCCAACAGTTGTATCAACATCAACAATAGTACGCTGATCTGCCTTTGAATACGACCCTTCTTCACCGGCGATGATCTGGAAGCTTTCTATCCTATGCTGTGCTCCAAAAGCCACATTCAGGCCTTTTAAAGCTTTTTCAAAGTAACGATTGAAGTCGAGCCCGGTGGTATTTTGTCCGGCATTATATCTCCCTGCATCAAAACTGGTAGGGCTTTTTAGCCCCAGGCTGGCGTTTAAAGAATTATCAACCCTATTGGTAAAACTATTTTTTCCAAACACGTTAGATAGATCCACGTTCCAATCACCAACCTTTCCTTTTATACCTACGGCAATTGATCCATCTACTATATTATTTTCCATGGCAGGTAAAAACCCATCCGGATAAATAAAATTATTGTTCCTTGATGTCCAGCCCGGCAAACGGTAAACGGCGGTAAACTGAGAATTACGGCTGCTGATAGCACCAAAAGCGTATATATCGGTAGTCTTATTTAATGGGAAGCCTGCATTAAAAGACAGTAATGCATCCTGGCCAGCGTTTGCCCCGCCGCCACGTTGATCAAAAAAATGACGGTCGATACCACGGCTTTTCAAAATGGCGTCGTCAATTTCTTTGGTATAAATGGCATCATAAGCGCGGGTATTGGCACCGCCGCCATAAATAGGACCATTGTATAATCCGGCGTCTTTTCTTCCGGCGGGCAGCGCGATAGCCTGCGTGGCGTATTCGGCAGTAGCATTAATATAGCCGCCTGTGTTGCCTAAACCAACCCCATAGTTTACGCTGGTACGGGTTATTGCCCCGTCGCCACGCCTTCGGGTGCTGCCCGAAGTACTAACAGCAAGGTCATCTGTTTTTTTCTTAAGCACAATATTGATAACGCCGGCTATTGCATCTGATCCGTATTGGGCAGCCGCGCCGTCGCGTAATATCTCGATGCGGTCAATTGACCCCGACGGAATGGAGTTTAAATCGTATCCTGTAGACCCATTGCCCAGGCCACCATAATTTACGTTTGCGCTTTTGTGCCTGCGCTTGCCATTTACAAGTACCAGCACCTGATCCGGTCCCAGCCCCCGTAACTGGGCTAAGCTAAGCGCCGAACCTGCATCACCCGCATTGCTACCGTTAACCGAGTGGAACGATGGCGAAATGTACTGTAGTATTTGTGTAACACTCACTTGCGGGGCCGATTCAAGTAAAGGCTTGATATCAATAACATCGACAGCTGATGCGGAATTGAGCTTGGTACGGTTGGCATTACGCGAGCCAACAATCTGCACCTCGTTAAGATTATTACCTGCTGGTTTTAAAACAATATTGAACTCTTTGAGTCCATCTATCTCAACTTCCTGGCTTTCATACCCTAAAAAGGAAAACACCAGGTACTTGCCATTACGCACTACGATAGTAAAAGTACCATCGGCCTTGGTAACCGCGCCTTCATTCAATCCTTTAATGCGTATTGATACGCCCGGTAAAGGGGCCTTGTCATCGGCAGCGGTAACTATTCCGCTAACCGTTCGTTTTTGTGCAAATATGTTTTGCCCGTATGCCAGGCTGAAAAATATAAGCAGGAGTACAACTTTTTTCATTTTACAATAGTTTTAGACAAAGCAGTGGCTAAGACGGTGTTTTTTACACCGCATGCACAGCATATGTCCATGATTAATTAATTATTTAACAGGGGAGTTATTATCAGTTTGAGGCGATTTTTTGCTTAAAACGATCGTCGGTAAGGGCCTTTAAAAATTCTACGATATCATTTACTTCCCCATCATTCAGGTTTAGCGGTTTATCCAATGACAAATCCCGGTTAATGCCATCCTTCACAATAAGAGATGGGTTGTTGTAATATTCAACCACACTTTTCAAAGTTTTAAACTTTCCGTTGTGCATGTAAGGAGCGGTAACTGCAACATTGCGCAGGCTGGGTATCTTAAATTCCCCTTCTTCTGTTTTGTTGTTGGTGATTTTTGACCGGCCCGGATCATTCAAATCTTTACCATTGTACAAACCGATACTTTTAAACCTATCGGCAGTAAAATCCTCGCCCGAATGACAGTTGTTACAATTGGCCTTACCAATAAACAATAAACGGCCACGCGCTGCCGAAACAGACAAGGCATTATCGTCGCCATTAATATAGCGATCATAGGGGCTGTTGGAAGTTTCAAGTGTGCGCTCAAAAGAGGCTATGGCTTTCAACAGATTATCTTTGGTGGGTGCTGATTTAAATATTTTTTGAAATGCATCGGCATAGTATTTATTTTCATTTAATTTTTTAACGGCATCCTCAATAGGAAGCCCCATTTCTGTAGCCGATGTAATAGGCCCAAGTGCCTGTTCTTCCAGCGACGAAGCGCGCCCGTCCCAAAACAGATGCGGACGGCCGGACAGGTTAGTTAACCCGGGCGAATTTCTGGAAGTAAGGTTTCCTTTTATCCCTACACTAAAGGTAGCGGTATCTGCAAAAGCAAACTCCGGTTTATGGCATGAGGAGCAGCTGATGGTATTATCGCCAGATAGTATCGGGTCGAAAAACAGCTTTTCGCCCAATTGCTCTTTGGTTTGCACATCATCTTTAGTGCCCACAAAACTCATAAAGCTTATCAATGTACTGATAGCTGTAATAACCAGAAGTATATTTCCTTTTTTCATATCCTTATGCATTCATGTTGCTGCCGATAAACTTGTCCGGATAGTTGCCAGGGTACCCAATGCGCCCCGGCTACACATCCGTTTCCAAACTTTACGCGAGTTCTTAAATGCTGTTTTTAGTCAAAGCAATAGCCATCCACCTGTTTAGTGGCCCATTTTATCTATTAAAAATTGTGTTGAGCTTTGGCGTTTATTGCGCCACAGCGTTGAGGTTTACATTCAAATCAAAATCATCATAGATCACTTTGTCGCCCAGATTTTCAAAAAAGTTTTTCGAACGGAACTTGATATCGTACTTGGTACGGTCGATGGTGATCTTCGCGGTAGCCGCCAGCTTTTTGCCGCTCACGGTTACTGTCGCGGGGAAGCTTACCTCGTTGGTAATGCCTTTTATAGTCAGTTTGCCTTTAACATCATATTGGTTGCCGGTAGTTTTTGTGGCCGATGAGATTACAAAATTAGCCTTCGGGAATTTTTCGGTATTGAAAAATGTTTCGCTTTTTAAAGTACTCACCAGTTTATCGTTTGATGCATGGTCGGTAATATCAGCATCGGTAATGGTGTTAAGGTCTATGTCGAAGTTGCCGCCTTTAAGGGTGTTATTTTCAATGGCAAAGTTGCCGTTA
Organism: Mucilaginibacter sp. P4_C11; assembly: GCF_056402115.1. Taxonomy (NCBI): domain Bacteria; kingdom Pseudomonadati; phylum Bacteroidota; class Sphingobacteriia; order Sphingobacteriales; family Sphingobacteriaceae; genus Mucilaginibacter; species Mucilaginibacter sp. P4_C11. The sequence goes on from NZ_JBFUIA010000008.1 coordinate 75,420, forward strand.
CTTACCTTTACTTCGCCATTATGATCGCCTGTGGCTTTTTTTGCAGCCCAGGTGAGTTTGCTGCTTTCATTATCTACCTTAAAGGTTGATGTTTTAAATTTTTTACCTACTGGCGAGGTTTTAATAGTGGCAGACCGGCCTTTGGTCAGTTTAACACTTTTAATAGCCGATGGTGTAAACGCGGTTAACGATACTAATGCTGTAAATAATACAGCGCCTGATAATTTGGTCATGGTGGTTTTTATGGTTGTTTAAGTGTACCCGGCAAGGCTGTTACCCCTGCCGGGATTTAGTTTAGTTTATTTTCCTTTAAGTTCTTTATTGTTGTTACCTGTAAGGTTGGCCGCGCTGGCCGGTACCGGTTCGGCAATCAGTTCATCCAATAACTTATTGAATTTCTTTTCGTAATCCTGGTAATATTTGCCGGTAACTGCGCCTGTGTAACCTGTATATATTTCACGTACATCGCCTTTACGGTCAATGATAATAGTAGTAGGGAATGCCACAAATTTGTTTAGTGCGGGCAGTTTCTGTGAAACCAGCTTTTTATCAGCCAGTCCGCCGAAAACGATATCATACTGAATGTTGTATTTATCTTTTAGCTTACCTAATGTGTATTTAGCATACTCCAGGCTGTCTTTTTGTTCGAAACCGATAGCAATTGCTTCTACCCCACGATTATGATTTTTATTGAACCACGGTGATAGGAACACCGTTTGATCGGTACAGTTAGGGCACCAGGTACCAACAATTTCAATGATGGTTACCTTCCCTTTATACTTATCATCGCTAAGTGATACTGGTTTGCCGTTTAAATCCGGAAATGTAAAATCCAGTTTTTTGTAGCCTTCTTTCAGGTAGGTTAATTTATACGGATCAGGCAATTCGGCTTTATCGTCTTTAACCGCGTCAAACTTGGTATTGTCATAAATGCCAGAGCCAATTTCGCCACTTAAAGTTCCATCAGCGTTGATCTTGCCTTTGTATATCTTAGGGCTTGGGCCGGTAAAACCTGATAATTGAAACTCATCACCCTGAACCGTACCTTCCAGCTCGCGGCTATCGCCTGTTACCTGCATAATTACGCCGGTAAGTTTATTGCCTGTTTGTTTTAACACGGCAATTTTGTTGGGCACCTGGTCTTTTGAGTAAACTTTCAACTCCCATTTTCCGGTTAGGTTGGCGGTTGGCGCAACGTCCTTCCCTGGTTCAACAAAGCGGTAGGTTTTACCATATTCGGCGGTAAAAGGCAGAGAATTGCCCCTGAAACCTGGTACCAGGCTGCGGTATTCGCCGCTTAGCGTTCCATCTTCCTGAACTTTGGCCACCAGGGCGGCATCATAGGTATTCATTTTGATAAATACGGAGTCTTTACCAATTTGCTTTACGTGGAAATTGTCCCGGCGGCTTCCGTTAATCAGTGTAAATACAGCATGCCCGGCATCTTTTCCCTTTAGTTCAAAGTTGAAAGGCACCTTAGTTTCGGCCACAGTAAATACGCCGCGCCATAGCCCTTGTTTGATAAACTTTACAGGCGTTTTTTTATCCGCAGCCAACGCCGCTGCGCCACTAAACAATAAGCCCACAGACAGGCATTTGAATGAAGTGATTAAGTTGATGGTTTTCATTTGATTAGTTATATAAGATCAGTTAATGTTAATTTCCTGGGTGGGTTGATGGATTTGCAATAGCGGCTGTTTCCGGGGCCGGTTCGGCAATAAGCTCATCTAATAATTTATTAAATTTCTTCTCGTAATCCTCGTGGTACTTACCTGTCACGGTGCCCGTATAACCGGTATATATCTCCCTTACATCGCCTTTTCTATCAATGATGATGGTAGTTGGGAAGGCAATGAATTTATTCAAAGCAGGCAACTTTTGCGATACCAGTTTTTTATCGGCCAGCCCTCCAAAAGCGATATCATAATTGATTTCGTATTTTTCTTTCAGCTTGCCCAAGGTATATTTGGCATATTCCAGGCTGTCCTTCTGTTCAAAACCTAATGCAATGGCTTCTACACCGCGCTGATGGTTTTTATTGAACCATGGGGATAGAAACACGGTTTGATCAGTACAGTTAGGGCACCAGGTACCTATAATCTCTACAATTACTACTTTACCTTTGTATTTGTTATCACTCAAGGAAACCTGTTTGCCATCGATACCGGGGAATGAGAAATCAAGTTTTTTATAGCCTTCTTTTAAAAATGTGAGTTTGTAAGGATCAGGTAATTCAACCTCTGTTTTTTTGGCGGCATCAAATTTCAGGTTTTTATAGATGCCAAAACCTTCTTCGCCGCTGATGGAGCCATCGGCATTGATCTTACCTTTTATAATGAACGGACTTGGGCCGGTAAAGCCGCTTAGCGCAAACTCATCGCCTTGTACGGTACCTTCCAGTTCGCGGGTGTCACCAACAACGGTCATTACCACACCGGTAAGCTTGTTCCCTTTTTGTTTCAATAAGGCTATAGATGCAGGAACGGCCTCTTTACTGTATGTTTTGATTTCCCATTTACCGGTCAGGTCGGCTTTAGGGGCTACATCTTTGCCGGGTTCTACAAAGCGGTAGGTTTTACCATATTCTGCAGTAAATGGTAATGAGTTGCCCCTGAAACCCGGTACCAGGCTACGGTATTCGCCGGTTAACGAGCCATCATCCTGAATTTTGGCTACCAGCGCGGCATCATAGGTATTCATTTTGATATATACAGAATCCGTACCAATTGATTTCACATGAAAATTATCTCTGCGGGAGCCGTTGATGAGTGTGAAAACAGCATGCTCGGCATCCTTTCCCTTCAGCTCGAAATTAAAAGGCACCTTTGATTCGCTTACGGTAAATTCGCCGCGCCATTTTCCTTCTTTTATAAATTTAGGCTTTGGGGTTGCATGGGCCGATAACACGCTTACCCCGCTGAGCAATAAAGCGGCAGATAGCAGCCTTGTTTTGGTTAAGTAGTTTGTAGTTTTCATTTTGTATAAGTTTTAATTGTTGTTAATTGATGCGATGCCGGAAATTTGGGCATAGGTTATCCATTGGGCTTTACAGCCTTTGAAAAAACACTATAAATTTTTAGGGTATCCGGCTGTTAAAACCAGAAAACGTACTGAACCAGGCAACAACATCGTTTGATGGCCGCGGGTTGTAGCTGTGGGTAATGGCTATTAAGTGTGTTCATGACTGTTAGTTAATTTATATTCCGGCGGCATAATTGCTATCGGAAAAAGTTTAGCACTTATTTCAGACTGCTGAAAAGTTGCTATAAGATCATCGAGACTTCCTCTCCCTTATTCTTTATAAATCAACTAATTAATGGTGGGGTTAATTAGAATGGTGTAAAGATAACAACAAATATGATAAATACAATAAAATCTATAGATTTAGTAGAATATTTTTAAGTTTTGTATGTCTTTTTTAATTTTTTCTTGTAAAACGATAAACATCCTGGACTGTACAGCACACGCCTGAATTACCACCATAGCAAAGCAACGCACTTAGTACAGCCAGGATGTATATCTTGCTCAATATTTTTTAAACCTGGAATGTAAAGCGTTAGCAATTATGGTAACAACAGCCAGGGGTGCCACCATGCTGTTTTCGGGCTTTTGTAAATAAAGTAAACTTTGGTTTCATGGTATTAGTTTTATTAATAATGATAACGCGTTTAAAAACGATTACCATTTTAACAGACCGACTGGTGGCTATCGTGCTGCTTTGTATATGATTTGGCTTATATTATATTTTTATTTTACAGGTACACTAAATTCTACATCGTCTGGCGGTAAACATTGCTTATCGCTGCATACCATAAAGTTCACGGTACCACTAACGGATGCCTGCCCGGATTTAAGCTTTACTTTTTGCTGAAATATAACAGACTTTTCAAAGTACTGAACATTCATACTAAATGACTTTTCGTACTTGTTTAGTGCCTTCGGTTCTTCTGTGCTTCCCAATAAGGTGTAACTTTCATTAGCGGCAAACTTAAGGGTAGTTTTTATCGGCGCCCCATCTGCCAAATGCTGCGAATAAATATGCCAGCCCTTATCGATGGTTGCTTTAATGAAAACGATAGCCAGGTCATTATCTACCTTTTTTGCAGCATATGACCATTTTACAGGGGTAAGTATTTGTCCGAAGACTGTGCTGCTTAATGTAATAGTTATGGCTACCAGTATAATTTTTCTCATAAAGTAAATTGTTTTGTAGAGTGTATCCTATATATAAAATTGCGACTGATGAATCAACAACTCGTTAAGATAGCGTTACAATTTAAGTTGCTCTTATGAAAAAACTGGTTATAAAGCGTATTCATTATGATTAAGTTTACCTGACTATAGCTTGCCTTAAGAATATTAAATGCACTCCCCTTTTTGGGTCGAATGAGCATTAAAAGCTAAGGCGTTGTAAATATATAATTAATTCTATTAAATCCATAGATATTATAGAATTAATTGTTTTCAATAGAGATTTATTACAACGACATTTGCATTGTAATTTGTTCAAAAAACTATAGGGTATTGGGGTGAGTATGAAATACCAAAACCGTAAGACATTGCATCCCACCGCAATTTAATGTATATACCGAAGCCTTCTCCTTGCAATATAATTCAAAAAACAGTAAATTTTACATTATAAGCCATTCGCGTTATTTGGTTGAATTTGGAGGTGCCCTATTGGGTGACCCGTAAAGATTTTCAAAATATAATTCTTCTGATATGGAGAAGAAAACAATCGACGGTTGTTTGATCCCTCTCCGCAAACCCAACAAACCTGGCATTAGTCGGGTTTTCGTATTTCATAACATGGACAGAAGCTATCGACATGTTCTAAATCTCTTTGTACGTTTTTGACGAGATGTTGCCGTGAACAAGGGTGAAAACTATATAATATACCAGTATTAACGGTTCCAGGCGGTGAATCTTTTCGTGATCTGTAGCTGAAGACAGTTTCTTTTTCTATTTTAGGATCAACCCTCTTGTGGTTCATTTTATGGCGAAAATAAAAATCACGCTTCCTTATTACACAGAAATCAATGACTTTTTAGCCTCTATTCCATGGCCAGGACGAACAACTGATCCAGACTTCTACTGTTTGAGGTTAAAGCCACTCGATCTGGACCGACAAATATACCGGCAACCTTTTAAACGTTCATTTTATTTTTTCGCCCTGCTATTCAATTCCGGTAAGATCGAAGTTAACTATGGCGATCAGACCATTCATGATCCTGAGTCGTATCTCGTCTTTCATTCGCCCAATCTGGTGTATAGCTTTGCTCATAACAATGCCTTGGAGGGTTATGTGATTTATTTTAAGCCGGAATGCTTCTCATTCTTCAAACCAAACTTTCAACAGCAATTCCCCCTATTTGACGTGTTACATACTAACCTGTTTAAGTTTGACCACTCCACATTTAAACGATTGGCACCACATTTTGAATCTGTATTTACCGCTTATGAAAAATCGGCTAAAACACAACATATGGAAGCAAGGGTAAAGTTGCTCGGCTTACTCTACTACCTGGAAGACTTTGCGCTGGAAAAGAAAAAAGACATTCGTCTGGCTACAACGCAACAAATCCTGTTGCGTAAATTTATTCAGTTAATTGATAACCATTATATCAATAAACACTCCGTGCAGGAATACGCAGATATGCTTTCGGTTACTGCCAATCATCTTTCCCAATCTGTCAAACATGTTTCGGGCAAAAATGCACTTACTTTTATTGCCGAACGCCTGGCCACCGAAGCCAGATCGCTCATTCAATACACCGATTTTGAGATTGCCGAGATTGCCTATCAACTCAACTTTTCAGACCCTGCTAATTTTGGCAAATTTTTCAAAAAGCAGGTAGGCTTGTCTCCTTCGGAGTTCCGGAAACAACGCAAGTGATTAAATTGACCTGTTTGTCCAAGTTTTCGACCAAATCTTCTGTGTAAGTTTAAGTTTTTTTGCTACCATAAATTAAATAACGTTATGAACTATAACCCTGCGGTGGATGCTTATATAACTAACTCGGAAGATTTTGCAAAACCCATTCTTGAGCATTGGCGCCGCCTTATTCATGAAAATTGCCCTAATGTAGTAGAGGCGATAAAATGGAGCCTGCCCCATTTTGAGTACAACAGCGATAACATGTGTGTAGTAGCATCCTATAAAAACCATTGCTCTTTTACGTTTTTGAAGGCCGAATTGATGACTGACCCGCGTTTGAAGGCAAACAAGGACTTGAAGCCGATCCAACGATTCTTGGGGAAGGTCAGTAAAATAGAGGACCTACCGCCGGACAACGAATTTATAGCCATGCTTAAAGAAGCCGTACAGTTAAACGAAAAAGGTATCAGGATAAAAAGAGAGAAACCAGAAGCCGACAAACCCAAAGTACTGCAAACGCCCGATTATTTGTTGGCCGCATTAGTGGCTAACCCAAAAGCAAAAGAAGTTTTTGAAAGCAAATCCAACTCATTCCGCAAGGAATATATAGTTTGGATTACCGATGCCAAAACCGACGAAACACGACAAAAAAGAATAGATGAAGCTTTAGAATGGATAGCCGAAGGAAAAGGCAGGTTTTGGAAACACCAAAAATAGACATCCCAAAATACTGTACCACCTTGCCTAAAACTATTGGGAAATAAAAACAACAACCAATCGGACCATTGCTTGTTTTTATTTTCTGTGACCTTTTTGATTATTGCCAGAATCGCCGCGAGATGTTCTAACAGATTCCCATTCACCCCGCTGGAATCCATATCAAAAGCCTGAATATCAATAATTTGCAGGATTTTGTAATTTAATCAGGGAACCATTTCATACATAGTTTTCATCAAAAAGATGAGATAGAACTCTCTGATTTATCCGTTTACCGGAAATCATACGAGTAATCGCAATAATAACGAAGGTTAGTTTACCTAAATGGTCATCGCCAAATTAATAGGCATATTTGTCACCAATTACGGTTTTAAAGAAAGTTGAAAATATAATTTTCATATCAAGGTCTAAGCTCCAGTTTTCGATATACCAAACATCGGCTTCTACACGCGCCTCCATATCCTCTACCAGCTTTGTCTCTCCGCGAAACCCGCGCACCTGTGCCCAGCCCGTTATACCTGGCTTTATAAAATGCCTCACCATAAAATGATCAATTAATTTTGCGTATTGTTCGGTATGGTTTAACATATGAGGTCTTGGCCCAACTACCGACATATGCCCCATTAACACGTTAAAAAATTGCGGCATTTCATCAAGACTTGATTTGCGTAAAAAGGCACCAATTTTAGTAACTCTCGCATCGCCCTTTGTTGCCTGCAGCAAATTTGAATCTTTATTAACCCGCATGCTTCTAAATTTGTAACAGTTAAAAGTAACGTTGTTACGACCCGACCTTGGTTGTACAAATATTGCCGGCCCGGCTGACTCTAACTTAATAAGCAAATAAATAATAGGATACAGCCAGCTCAAAACAAAAACTATAACAAATAGTGAGAATGCAATATCGAATAGCCGCTTCACAATCCTGTTCATGGTGTTTTCAAGTGGTTCAACACGTATGGCGTACGCGTCGATTTTATTTAAGCTTTGCGATAGCAAGGCCCCCTGAAAATATTCGTAATGCTCGGGAATAAGTTTAAACCTGATCATATTTTTGTCGGACTCTTTGATCAGTTTCTGTATCGTGTTTTTTTGCGAAAAGGGTAGTGCACAAAAAATTTCACTTACGTTGTTTTGCTTGCAAAAATTGATACAATCAACGGTTTCGCCAATATATGCATGGTCGAAATTACTACGTAACGGGTTGTCGTTAAAGATCCCTAAAACCTGGTAGCCCAATGACGGGTCATTCCTAAACCGTTTTTGGAGCTCAAATGCTGCCCGTCCGTCACCAACAATAACAGCTGTTTTTGAAACATTGTTAAAAACGGATTGATGCACAAGGCCTTTGAAGAAAAACAATTTCCAACCGGCCAATAAAACGCCAAATAAACTCATAGACACTAAAATGTATCTGCTATTGGTATTATAGGACTCGATAGTATTGAGGTACATAATAATATATGATACCAGGACAAGGTATACAATATAAGCTTTTACCGTTTTTTTGTAAACGTGACCAGGATTTGGCAGCTGATATAAATTGGTGATATTGGCCGCCAGTAGCCAAACCAAATTGAATATCAGAATTACATGCACATAACTTTTATCGCTTACCCAATTAAAATAATTTTGGTGTTGTACGCTGTAAACGATAATTAATGAGAGGTTTAAAAGAAAATAATCGGCAATAAGGTTTAAAGATCTGCTCAAATTAGTATTGCTATGTTCCATAGGTCAGTATTTTGTTATGGCCTAACAAATACAATGCTACACTTCTTTAAATTAAAGGAATTGCGATAAAAAATATTTTTTTATTACCTGGTTAAAAAAAATAAAACCTTTGGTTGTGAAAATTACAATTTACAACTGCTTAAACATAAAAACATATTGGTCGGCAGCGATAAAATCCAGGTTTTCGTAAAAATCAAATGCGGGCAGGTATTTATTGGTCATTAATGCCAATAGTTCAATTTGGTTTTCCTTAGCATATTCCTCGCAATAGGACATTAGCTTTTTTCCGTATCCTTTTTTTTGAGCACTTTTGCTTACAAAAAGCTCATCAACCATCAACTGGTCGTTAGTCCACCATGTTTTTTTGTGTCCTAAAATTGCAGCAACGGCATTATCATTCTCATATACTATAAATCCTATAAAATTAGTATTGTTTATAAGCTCTGAAAGGTATGCGCCTGCTTTTTCAGCAGTCCAATTGCAGTTCCAGGGCGGAGAATTATAGGCATCCACAAAAACTTTCACACAATCATCAACATGATTTTCTGTTATTGATATTATTTCCATAAAAGCAGGTTAAATTAATTCCTCCTGGAATTTTGGGCTGCCTGCATAAGCAGTGATGAGCTGCTGTTTTAAAGCTGCCGGGTCATAAATTTGCTGGTAAAAGGCAAACGCGTTAGCTTTTAACGGTTCGATTGCAGAGGCGTCAAGATTGTTTATTCTTTGCATAATTGAGCGTGGCTCATCATTGTTGAAACTAAGGCTGGTTACATCATCTATTATCAATTCCTTAAAAAATGGGATATCAGAAACAAGCGATGGCACCCTGAAGTAATAAGGGATGGATAATATACCCGATTGCGTGCCGGATATGTATGGAAAAGCTACACAAAAAGCATTGGTAAACAAGCTCTTTATTTCTTCGTCATCTATATAACGGTTAATGAAAACTACATTTGATTCCTTTTGCAAATTCCGTTCAAAATAAATATGTCCTTTGCCTGCTATTACCAAATGCCGGTTTGAAGTAGCTTTATTATCGTTTATAAAAGCATTATATAAAATATCAACCCCTTTATATTGCTCAACCTGCCCAAAAAACAAAATGTAATTATTGATGCCCTTCAATTCCGGAGGGGTTACATCGCCTGCTTTAATAGTTTCTGTAACCAGCGTAGGGAAACCGTGATAGTAAATATGCTTTTTTAAAAAGTTTGCCTGCATCCAGTTGTACTGGTATTTACTACAGGTTACCAGGTTGTCTGTTTGTTTTATGAGATAAGTCACCCTCATTTTTACCAGTAAAGTACGTAAAAGCCAGCTTATCACATTTTTGTAAACCTTCTCGTGAAAAAACAGGTCGTGAACAGTGTAGTAAACTTTAGCCCGCTTTTTTAATTGCTTTAGATGAAGCGCCAGCGACGAATCCTCGGTTAATAAGTGAATTACTTCAATTTTATTTTCCAGGCAAACCTTATCAATAGTTTTCAGCAGCTGCCCGGGAAATATGTTGTGGAGCAGCCCTCTGAACTTGTTTTCCGGGAAATCTAAAAAGGTATAATTCTCGCCGTTAGGTTTAAGTGCTTTCCGGTAATCGCATTTAGGTGTACATACAAATACACCAAAGGTATCTTCGTCGCGCATTGTATTTACAATGGTGGCGGCAAATGGTAATAATCCGGCGTAAAATTCTGAACAGACAAATAATTTTTTCATTTAAAACCGATGGTACACGAGATGATAGTTAAGCACATCTCCTGTTTTGCTAATATTCAGGTTACGTTATCCCGCTGCAGGGATTGCCTTGTAATAAGAGTTATCATACTCGTAGCCATAGCCAAATTTTTTCACGTCTACGCCGTTAAAAACAATTTGTATGTTAGGCAGCTTATTTTCTTTAACCAATGCCCGGATGAATTTCAGTTCACTTTTCCGGGTAATTCCTTGCCTAACTATATACAATGTAACATCACTTATGCGCGCTATAATGTGGGCATCAGCAACCAGGTGCACCGGGGGGCTATCGATAATAATGTCGCTGTAAATGTTTTTTAACTCTGCAATCAATTCACCCAATTTGCCGTTTTCCAGTAATTCGGTTGGGTTTGAAATAAATGAGCCACTACTGATAATATCAAGCGCCGGGTTAATACCCGATGGTTGAATAATTTTTTTTAGCGTAGTTTTTCCGTTGAGATAATCAGAAATCCCCTCATGCTTTTTCGATAATTTAAAAAGGTCTTTAATTGCTGATCTCCGTAAATCCAATTCTAATATTATCGTTTTTTTGCCGGTATTGGCCAACGAAAGCCCCAGGTTACCGGTGATAAAGCTTTTGCCTTCGTTTGAAACGCTTGATGTGATCAGGGTTACATGCGAATGGTTATCGGCACTATAAAGGTCATACAATTTGGTCCTCAGGCTGCGGAATTGCTCCGTTACCAAGCCACTTTTTGGCGTTATACCTGGTGTTTTTCTGTCTAAAGCCACCTCGGATAAAACAGGTACCTCGATTGCGTTTTCAACATCCTTAGGATCTAACACTACGCCCCTTAGTAAATGCATGATGTAAATAGCTATTGCCGGCAAAACAATGCCCAAAATCAAGGCAACAAGGTATATTATTTTTTTATTTGGCCATTTTGATGGTAAAGCATGAGCAGTATCAAGTACTTTATAATTTGATAAAGTAGTAGCATAGCTTAAAGAAACTTCTTCGCGTTTTTGCAGCAGGTATACGTACAGATTTTCTTTGATAGATTGCTGCCGCTTAATGCTGATAAACTGGCGTTCCTGTGTAGGGAGGTTTGATATCGAAGATTCGGAACTTGAGCTTTGCGACTGGAGTTTGCTTTGGGCATTAAGCAATGAAGCCTTAATGTTTTTTACATTTTCCTTAATTGCCGCTTTGGTGGTTCTAATTTGCGAATTGATCTCTTCAAAATCGGGATTAGTCTCTGGCGTGGTGGCCAGTAATTGGTCGTGCTGCAGCTGCAACTGCGAAAGCTTTTCAACTGAGCTTATGAGCGATGGATCGTTTATACCTATTACCGCCGGAGTTTTATCTGCCGTATGGGGCGAATTTACAAACCGCTCTATTCCGTCAATAACGCTTAACTGAACGTTAATCTCGCTAAGGCGGCTATCATTAGTTTGTAGTTTCTCCAATTCGAATTTTGCATCTGAAGTAATATCTGTGAGCCTGTTGGAGCTTTTAAAATTAGCAATATTTTTTTCAACGCCATTTAACTCGCCGGTTAATGAAGCCAGGCGCTGATCAATAAAACTAATTGTATTTTGAGTTTCCTTGTTTTTATCGGCTATTTCATCCTGGTTGTAAACCTGTATCAGGTGGTTAATGATATCCTTGCCTTTTTGCCTATCGGTGGTGCTGAAAGTAAGATCGACCGCAGTAGCCAGTTTATCTTCAAGGCTGGCATCAATGTTTTTTTGATAGTAGTCTGTTAGCTTATCAGCATCAAGTAATGATATCCTGATAATTTTATCTTTAAATGAAGCGATATTAGTGGCTGGCACCAGTTTCCAGGTGCCAATTGCGGTGTGCATAACGTCATTAAAAGCGTATTGTTTGTAATCCTCATCCGTTTTCATCAGGAAGGTTTTATCGTCCTTTACCTGGATCAGCGTCTTGATTTTGTCGTCGGCATCTGCATTGGGCTTGATAAAAACCAGCTTAAAGGGCATCGAAGCATAAAGATCATTATATAACAGGCCGTTTTTTTGCTGGTAACTTACATTTAGCTGAAGATCATTAATGACCTGGTTAATCAACTTGGCCGATTTTAATTTGGCCAGTTCATTTTCTACAACATCAGCCGTCTTGGGAAGGTCGATCTTATCTAAAACAGATTGGTTGGCGTCGGGTTTATCTGCATCTTTCGGGATGTTTACCAGCAAGGTTGCCTTTACCTGGTAAACAGGATCGGCAATTTGCAGGTATACAAACGCCATAACAAGCATCAATATAGTAGTTGCTAAAATAATGGGCCAGTTAAAAATGTATTTAGCAAAAAGCGACCTTAAACTAACTGATGAGTTTTTTTCTTTTTCGGTAGCAAAAGTTAAAAACTGTGCGGGGTTGTTACTCATAAAAATTTAATTACGCGTTAACACTATAGCTACAACAGATAAAGCCGATATAATTATCCCCAAAACAGGCAGGCCGTTGGCAACAAGCTTCGAGCGTCCGGGGGTTACATATATTTCGTCGTTGTTTTTGAGGTAGAAATAGGGCGAATTGTAGATGTTTTTTGAAGTAAGGTCAAGCTGTATGTATTTACGTTCTCCGTCTTCGTTTCGTATCAATAAAACCTTTTTACGCATACCAGTAATATTTAAATCTCCGGCCAAGGTAAGGGCCTGAATTACGGTAGGGTGTTCGTCAATAACATTGTAAGCATTGGGGCGGGCCACATCGCCATATACATATACTTTAAAATTCACTATCCGGATGTTTACCACAGGATCTTTTAAATAAGTAAGCAGGGCTTTACCCAGGCTTTCGGTTAGCTGCGTGGTGGTTAAGCCGGAAGCTTTTATTTCGCCGACCAAAGGCAGGTGAATATTTCCATTGCCATCAACCATATAACCTATAACCGGATTATCGGGCGATGTGTTATAAGCATTGCCATTTACACGGGCCAGGTTATAATTAAAAACAGCCGCCGATTCGGGGTTTCGGCTCGTTATGTTAATACCCAGAATATCGCCGGTATGGATAAGATAATCGGAGTTATTGGTAATCTTTTCTGTCACAATATCTTTTTTATCCAGATCCTTGTAATAAGGTACATTTTTATAGGATTGGCATGATGACAGGGCGTATGTGATAAGCGAGAGGGCGATAAAGAATCTTTTTACTTTAAAAATGCTCATTGATATTTTCTTTTTCAATTGTTTTGATACGTAATAGTGTTTGATTGTTAGTTTTTACTGATATTTAAATCAACATCCCCTTTGGAGTTGATAAGCATCACGCCACCTAAGTTCTTTCCCCGCAAAATGTTGTGCCTGGACGAAATACCCTGGTACTTGTAAAAAACAATACCGTTGCCTGGTATGGTTGATTTTATGTAATTACTGTCAACCTTAACATTTGCCAAGCCTACGGTTGTACGGGCATCCGAAACGTTAATGGCCGGTGTACTAACATGAAGTACCCCCTTAAGGTTTTCAAAAGTGTTAATTATTATATTCGCGGTAATGTTAACGTTTATATGGCCAAAGCAATCAATTTGTCCCTGGTAAATTTTGTTACCATAAACTTTATGATTACCACTTAGCGAATCAACGGTGCCATTCTTATATCCATCATAAAAATAGCCTATGGTTACAGCGCGCCGGTATTTTATTACCTCCCCCCGTTCAACTGGGCCAAAGCCATCCCTGAAATTAAACAGGTTGTTGTATACCGATACATTAACTACACTTTCGTTGGCGCTATGCCTTTCTATATCAACACCGCCAACCAGGTAACCGTTACCATGCACCAGGTTATCGTAAAACGAAGCTCCGTTTACGCAACAAAACATGGTGCCTTCGCGATAAATATTAAAAAAAATACAGTTATGAACTGCCACGTTTGTAACTATCCGGGCGTTAAGCGTTTGTTCAAACGTATCTCCAAAAAGTAAACCATCGCCCCTGAAACTTTGAAATTTGCAGTTTTTTACTTCGATGTTTTTTCCATTGTTTATACTTAACGCGTGGCAAAACTGGTATTCGGGGTCATATTTTTGTTTAGCGAGGTTGCCATCAAAATCAATCCCGTCTATAACAATATTATTTATCGACGGCTCTTCCCACCAGGCCTGGTAAAATATAGAATTGGGATTGGTGCGGCCACCTGATAAAATGATATGGCAATTTGCCACCCCTGCACCAATTAAACTTATGCCGTTTAATAATTTGATAATTCCCGGTTTATCGCCATGCTCCTTTATTAAGTATTTTCCGGCAGGAAAATAAACCGAGGATATTCCATTTGACCTGGCCTGCCGCATGGCCTCGCAAATTGCTTTGGTATCATCATGAATCCCATCACCCGCCGCACCGGCGTCTTTTACATTTAAAATATCAGCTATTGTAGCGTGTTTAACAAGCAGCTTTTTTTCTGTAGCGTAACAGTTTCCCACCTTTAAAATAAAAAACGGGAATAGTAAAATGAGCTTAAATAAACTGTTATTAATCATAAAATAATGGGGGCCTGGCTTTATTTACACCCGGCCTTATCCATAAGACACTTAACAATAGCGGGCAATTAGGGCTACAAATTAGTTAGGCACAGTATAACTAAAACTTCCGGTTGAGCCACCACCTGATGTTTTAATAGTAACAGGGTCAAGATAAATACCCTTGTACATAACGCTGGAAGTTATTAACCCATTTGCACTTTGAATGGCCACAGTTATTTTATGACCTACTACCGGGGTAAAACCATAATCAAACGCGGTGGTTTGATCTGCATTTTCGGTATTATAAGGTGTAACTCCATCATTGCCGTATTCGGTTATGGTAACTTTAAATTCAGCTGTTGAGCTTGCCTTTACCCTGAATATGCTGTTATGCGCATCATAGTTAGGGTCGTTATTGGCGGGCGCGTTTTCTGATAGGCCACCCTTTTTGCATGCTCCTAATGTTATTGTTAAAGCAAGGATAATAAGTGAAATTTTTTTCATAAATGTAAATGTCAGTAAGTTTGAATTAATAACGATAACTAATAAAATAACCTCGGGTGGATTATTAGCTATCGTTATTAAAACTGCATGTGCAATATTTATGCCATGGGGCCACCATGGGTAAACGGGTTAAGCCGCACAACTATAACGAATAAAAACGGAGTAGCAATAAACAAAATGCATGTTTATTGCTACAAATAGTTTTTTTTAGGCTAATTTATCGGTCACTTTGCGGTTGCTGTACCTGCTGTCACATCGTCGATATTATTTTGCAAAATATCGCCAAGCATTGCTACATGGGGCGGCTGAAGCATAGAGAAATGATCGCCGGGGATTTCAAAAAGTTCGACACCTTTTTCGGCGTACTTGTCCCAGCCCAAATATTTTCCGTATTCAACATAGTGCACGCTAATCTTTGCGCGGTATAAATACAGTTTGCCATCAAACGGCTCCAGGTGGTAATTCCTGAAAGCTGTGATATGTTTGCTTTTGATTTTCTGAACCAGTTTATAAAACTCCCTGGTATCTTTTTTTTGTTCGACGGGTACGGGTTCTTGCAGGACTTTGCTCCTAAACATTTGATTTATAGAAAACTTTAAAGCCTGTACCATACGCGGAAAATGCCTTTTGGCTTTTTTGGGTAACAAAGAGTACCAATCTTTATACTCCGTTTTTTCGGCGTCAGTATCAAAAATGATAAGCATTTTAACTTCCC
The DNA here is from genome assembly GCF_056402115.1 of Mucilaginibacter sp. P4_C11. NCBI lineage: Bacteria > Pseudomonadati > Bacteroidota > Sphingobacteriia > Sphingobacteriales > Sphingobacteriaceae > Mucilaginibacter > Mucilaginibacter sp. P4_C11. Next base: position 91,165 of record NZ_JBFUIA010000008.1, read on the forward strand.
TGCCCAAAGCAATTAGCTGTTTCCTTATTTCCATGGCCACATATCCACCCGACGAATAGCCTGCAAGCAGGTAAGGGCCCTGTGGGTTATGTTGCAGAATTTCCTGCATATAATGGTAGGCAATTACCGGCAGGTTATCTATCGGTTCATCTACCCCATTAAGCCCCAGCGCCTGCAAGCCATAAACAGGTTGCTCGCGATGAACGTGTTTGGCAAGATGACTAAAATTAAGCACATTCAACCCATCGCCATGAATAATGTACAAGGGCGATTTTGATCCCGACGGTTTAATTGCAACTAATGATTTAAAATTGTAGTCGCTGGTTTCCCGGTCAATAAATTGAGCCAGTGACCTTACTGTTGGATATTTGTAAAGGATAGATAGCTGAAAGTTTTTGCCTGTTGTTTTTTTAAGTTTTGACAAAATTTGAACGGCCATCAAAGAATGCCCCCCAATTTCAAAAAAGCTGCTCGTAACGCCAATATTCTCTTTTTTAAAATAATCTTTCCAGATGTTAAGCAACATCCTTTCGGTTTCTGTTTCGGGGCCTATAATATCTGTATTAAGTGGTGTAAAACCGTCATCAATAGAAAGCGCATTTCTATCAATTTTGCCATTGGGGGTTAAAGGTAATCTGTCGAGTTTCACCCAAATAGCCGGCACCATATAATCCGGAAGTGTTTTTTTTAAATAAGCCTTTAACGTCTCGTCTGCGGTTTCATTGTTTTGATTATCAACTACATAAGCAACCAACTGCCTGGTTCCGTGCCTATCGGCTTTGGCCAGTACAACCGCATTGCTTATCAACCCGCTGTTATTAAGCGTACTTTCAATTTCGCCCAACTCAACCCTAAATCCCTGTATTTTTACCTGGTTGTCTTTTCTGCCAATAAACTCCATATTATAATCAGGCATCATGCGGCCCAAATCGCCGGTCCGGTACATCATACCGCCGCTATCAGGATGAAAAGGATCTGCAATAAACGAGTATTGCGTTTTTTCAAGGTCGTTGGCATAACCGCGGGCCACCCCTACGCCACCAATAAATAAGTCGCCTACGGTGCCTACAGGCACAGGCTGTAAATGATCATTCAGGATGTAGAAAAAATTATTATCTATTGGTTTGCCGTACGGAATACTATTCCACAATGGGTTAACGCTATCAATGATGTAAAAGTTAGACCATACCGTAGCTTCTGTAGCGCCACCTAAACTTACCACTGTGGCTTCGGGAAAGAATGACTTAATCTTATCCGGAAGATTTACCGGTATCCAATCGCCACTCATAAAAACTGTTTTTAACCCAGCGTACTTATAAAACGGCGTTTCTTTTTCAAGGGTGCGTACCAGGTAATCCATGGTGGTTGGTACAGAGTCCCAAAACGTAATAGAATGCTTCTGCAACATATCTGACAGCGTTTGCACGTTTTGGATTTCGTCCTTTTGGGCTATTACTAATGTCCCGCCGGCTGCCAGCATGCCAAAAATATCATACACCGACAGGTCAAAACACATTGATGTAATAAACAGCAGACTATCGTTTGTATCGACGTTGAATTTTTTGTTTACCCATGATACCAGGTTTACTACCGAATGGTGCTCAATCATCACCCCTTTAGGTTTACCTGTTGAGCCGGATGTATAAATAGTGTAGGCCAGTTGGTTGCTGTCAATTTTTAAGTCGGGATTAGTATCATCTAAATTATCAGATTGCGCACTGTTAATTAGTATAAAACCCTCTGCCTTAATTAACGACTTTAATGGGTAGTTCTGATCAGCAACAACAACTTTGATAGACGACTGGTTGAAAATATACTCCTGTCTGTCCAATGGGTAATCAGGATCAATGGGTACATATGCACCCCCGGCTTTAAGTATACCCAGCATACCCGTAATCATGTCAAAATCGCGGCCAACCAGCAAGCCAATATTATCGCCCGGAGTTATGCCTGCGTTTATAAGTAAATGTGCAAGTTTATTGGCTTGCCTGTTCAAATCATCGTAAGTTATTTTTTTTTCGCCCCTAACTACCGCTATTTTTTGGGGTTGCTTAGCAACTTGTTCTTCAAAATGGTTAAACAGGGTCTTTTCGCTTGAATAAGCTACAACGGTATTATTAAAATCGTTTAATAATGAATGTAATTCGCCCTGGCCAAGTATATTATAAGCACCTAGTTTTAAGCCAGGGTTTTTCGTGGCTTCAGTTAACAGATTAAGCAATCTGTCATTAAATAGTTCAAAAAAGCCAATATTAAACCTCTTTGTGTTAAAAAAAACAGATACATCGAGCTTAGCACTGGTCTCTTTAAAATGTAACCCGAAATATAGGTCATCAATGGTAGGCAGCAATTGTGTGATAATATTTTGATTATTTGTTAAGTAACCGAGGGCTTTATCGGCGTTTGTGTCTGTAATAAAAAATATCTGAAAAAGACCCGTATTGACAGATTTCGTTATGTTCTGTATTTGGCTTCGGTCCACTTTTTTTAATGCCGCTTCATTCAAAATACTATTACCCGTTTGCGTTACCACTTCAATAAAAGTCATATCGCTATCAAACTCGCTCCAAATGTGCCCTAATTCGATTTCATCATTTTGGTTATTTTTTTTCACGAAGGCCTGCCCCAATAACAAAGCGGCCTGCCCGGTATATCGTTGAAGAACTATATTAAACGCTGCTATAAAAACTGAAACAGGACTTAAACCGTGACTTTTACTAAACTGTTGAAGATTCTCGTTAATAATATTATCGGCAGGTAAATCAAACACACGATAATCTGCTGCGATATAGCCCCCAATATCCGGAGTTACAATGTTGTCTGATTCTGCGACGGAACTGGCATTTTCAAGTAAGTTTAATTTTAGTGGTTCAGTTTGAGCGGTAGATGTTAGGGACATATTATAGATAGATAGATGTTTTGCTGGGCCTGTTACCAAAAACTGATCAAGTTATTTGTCAGCTCTTTCAAATGGTAAATAGTAAAAAACCATAAAAAGTTTTTTGAGATGTCCGGTTTATTCAATTTGATGTGCTTTTATCGTAAAATGTACTTTATTTATAACAATACTGTATTCATTTTAAGAAAAAGAGACAGTAAAATTTCTTTTTACAACAAGAATAAATAATTAACGAAAACAAATTTATGTAATAAGAAAACTTTAATACTCCGATACGTTGTACAAGTATTTCGTATGGCATTCTTTAATACCCTAAACCATTAAAATTCAGGGCTTTTATTAACTATTGGTAAAAAAATACACTACCTAACGATTTATTACACCTAAACTTGGCTTCGCGTTTGAATAAGGGGATTTAGATGTTAAATACATTCAGCATAATTTACAAACAAAGTGACACCCAACAACGCCCCTGAAAACATGGATATCTATAATATTTTTACCTCTAAAATACCTCAAACAATAGAAGACTTTGATCCAAGAAAAAAGAAATTGATAACTTTTTTGAATCCTCATTCATATACACTGGCATTTAAAAATGCTGTGCTATTTGAGGGCTTTGATTGGATAGCACCAGATGGAATTTTACTGGTATTTGTATTAAATTTATTAAAAGCTGCTACTTTTAAAATAAAACGTTTTTCGTGTGATATGACGTCAGTAGTGCCATATGTATTTGACATAGCAATAAAAAATAATTTGGGGGTTTTTTTTCTTGGAACAGACGCCGACAGTATTAAAGATACAGTAAGTGTATTCAAAAGCAATTTCCCAGGCCTGGAAATTTCAGGTTTTCATGATGGTTATTTCGCGTCAGATTTACAACGGAAGGAAACGGTTGCATCTGTGTTAGCCACCAACCCCGATATGATATTTATAGGCATGGGAACTATTCTGCAAGAAAGCATGGCTTTGGAATTAAGGGTGGCAGGTTACACAGGGGCTATTTATACCTGCGGTGGCTTTTTGCATCAAACAAAACGCGAGATTAACTTTTATCCGCAATTTATCGATAAATTAAACCTCCGTTTTTTTTACCGAATGTATAAAGAGCAGGGCTTTTTGGGGCGGTCAGTAAAAACATACCCTCAATTTTGTTATCTAATTCTGCGCAAAATATTTAATCGTCCCGAAAAAAAAGAAGGGGATACAACGATAAATAAACATTTTAGATTTTACGCGGCGCGCAAAAAAATTAAAGTTGTTAGCAGAAATAACGACATTCAATTGGATGACAGAATATGCGCGAACTCGTAAAAAGTAGCTTGTTTAGCGGATACAACGCAAAAATAAAAGGCCTTGGAAACGAGGCCTTTATTCGTTTAATAGCATCATGGAGCTGTTATTGACGATACCATTTCCAGTTGAGGAATAACGGCCTCCTGTGCAACCATTTGTTCTGTAGCTATGCGACTATTCTTTTTTTTTTTGAAAACGAATTTGATTCCGTTCTTCCAATATTTCTCCAACGTGATAATGCTAAGGAAGTTGATCACGCGAAGTAATATCCCAAACTTTTTATTATTCATACTTTATATGGCATCTGATACCATTTTATACGGTGCAACAGCCAATAAGGTTTATGTTAAATTTGAGTTTATATTTTCCTTTAAAAATTGCAGTATCAATTCRGGATATGACCGAAAGGAATTACTTTAACCGAGATGTTTTACTAAGACTTGGTTGCCGCTAAGCTGTATTTACCGAAGAAAAAGGTAAAAAGCAGGAAAATTGGAAATGTGGAATGCGATACCGGAGCCCAATCTGTAAAACCATAAATAATATAAGTCATCAGTAAGGCAATTTCCGTTAGCGAGAATATGGTATTTACATTGTTAGCCATATTGGCTTTTGCTTTTGCAAAGGTTGTAACAATGAAAATTAACCATAAGGCAAATCCGATAATACCTGTTTCGCAAAGAATAATAAGATGTGTGTTATGAATGGGGTTTGATGTCAAAAATTCGTTATGAATTACCTTGCTCATTTCGGGCGACCGGTTCACAAATTCAAGATGGCTGTTAATACCAACACCAATAAGTGGCGACCGGTGAAAGATATCCAACCCCATAGTCCAATGATCAAGCCGGGCCTGGTACATATCGTCGGCATCTGTTTTAAGAAATGTTGCGCTAAAAGGCGACAGAAATACTAACCAATATAGCGATATTGCAACAGGCAGTATACCTAAAAAAAAGCTTTTTAGCGATATTAAAGGTTTATCGGCATTTTTAAAGATATAATAAAGCGTAAACAGGATAACAACCAGGGTTATGTAGGAAGTTCTGGAATAGGTAAGTATAATAGTTATGCTAACCATAACAAGCGCCAATAAACTCAGCTTCTTTTTAAACCCGTTTAAATATCCCGAAAAGAAAAAGCCAGAGGCAATAACCGAGAACAGCCCAAGGTTAGCAGGGGTTACAAAAATACCAATAGCACCCGCACGGGTACCGTTCCTGGTGGCCCACATATCGCCCCCGGCCTGAAAAATTGTAGTTACAAAACTTACCCCCAGTAGCGGGTATAAAATTGCCAGGCAAAAATTAAGAATACATAAAAACAAAAAACTTGCAAAAATCCCGTTCATGATTTGTACCGGGTTTAGGCTGTTATAAATTAACCTAAAATAAAATATGTATGAAAACATGACAATACCAAAAGCAATGGTGCCCCACCTGGCCATATTAAACGGGTTAACAAACGAAATAGCGATAAGTAGCGCAATCCATAGCACCCACCGTTCGTTTTTGTATATATAAAATACATTTTTGTTTTTTTGAATTACCAGCAACACAACCGATGCGATTAACGGCAACATCAAAAATATTTTCCCGGTGAACGATCCAATGCCATCTGTAGATACATACGGGGGGGTATATAGCGGAAACGACATCTGGAAAGGTATGCAGGTAACTATAAAGCTAAAAAACAGGTGCGACGTGTCTTTTTTTTGGAGAAGTAATGTTATATACCAAGCCAGGTAGACCGCTATGATGGCAAAAAAAATCAGGATTTTTAAAAGCATAAATAAATAACTGCTATGGTTTTGTTGTGATAGCAATATTTACCTATCAGCATTGACGAATACGTCATTAATTTAAACCATTCGTCTCCACTATAATCTTTATTTGGCAAAAAGGTTTTTTGTTTTTCAAATTCTTTAGGGGCAATAAAGTACTATCTATAAAAAAGGGGATACAAGCTGGCTTGCATCCCCTTTTTTAAGCGTTACAGTTAGCAGTTAATTGGCAATGTTATTAAGCAATTGCGCAAGCGTTGCCTGGAGCCAGTATACGGATACGATACCGGTAAGCATATTATGACCCTTGTTGTTAGTTACTTTAGGAACAACTTTGCCGTTGTTAGCACTTACAATTTTTACCACATAATCCATTGTACGTAATTTGCCTGTCGTTGTGTTAGCCGCCTGGTTGGTGGTGATTTCTAACCCTGATGAATTGCCGCTAACCAGGATACCTGCCGCCGGTTTAAGTACTGAGCCTGCATCAGTAATGTTATTGCCGTAAAAATATCCGCTGGTATTCAAAATAGCTATAGCATCGGCAGGGGTACCAGTAATTACATTGGTATTGGCCTGCGCCTGTGTATAATTATTAAACATTATACCATTTCCCATTGCCGATTTAATAACGTTATTATCAACAGAAACCTTTATAAGTCCTTTTGTATTTGATGGATCGGCGATGTTTATAGCAGGAGCTGTTAAAAATTGCGTTCCGGTAATGTTTTCATATGTGTTGGTAAAGCAATTGCCAGATATACTTATGTTAAGCATTCCCCAGCAATCAATTTGTCCCTGATAAATTTTGTTGTTGTAAATTTTATGATGGCCGCTTAATGAATCGGCAACACCTTTTGCATAGCCGGAATAAAAGAACCCCATAGTCACCGCGCGGCGATAACGCACCTTTAACCCTCCACGTTCAACCGGGCCATACCCGTCGGCAAAGTTAAAGATGTTGTTATAAACAGATACATTTAACACAGTTTCATTTACACTGTGCCTTTCAATATCAACACCACCAACCAGGTAGCCATCGCCATGTACATTATTATTGTAAAAGGATGCTCCGTTTACAGCACAAAACATGGTGCCTTCACGGTAGATATTAAAAAATTCCGAATCGTGCACGTTTACATTTGATACTAAATGGAGGTTTAATTTGGTTTCGAAACAATCCCCAAAAAGGAGTCCGTCGCCTCTGAAACTTTGAAATTTACAGTTCCTTACTTCAATGTTCTTTCCATTGTTTATGCTTAGTGCATGACAAAATTGGTAAGCAGCGTCAAATTTTTGAAGCGCCAGGTTGCCGTTAAAATCTATACCCTGTATGGTAATATTAGTTATTGATGGTGTGCCGGCATAGTCCTGGTAAAAAATAGAATTGGGGTTGTAGCGGCCGCCCGTTAGTTTGATATGGCAGGTTGCCGGCCCATTACCTATCATACCAACACCATCAACCAATTTAATAATTCCGCCGCCGTTGCCTGTTTCGCTTATCATATAACTGCCATCCGGCAAATAAATGTTAGCCATACCATGGGCCTTGGCATATATCAAAGCATTTCTGATTGCCTTAGTATCATCGGTAACGCCATCGCCTTTTGCCCCTTGATCCTTAACATTGTAGGCGCCGGCCGGGGTGGTTACAGCAGCTAATGATGTAGTAACTGTTTGAATTGTAGAAGGAGTTTCCGGTTGTGGGGTTAAAATAACACTATCCTTTTTACATGCAGCGAAAAAAAATAGTGCCAGAATTAAAATAGTTTTTTTCATGAGGGGGTATTTTTCAAATAACACACCCGGTTTAACGGCTTTTGTGACAAAATAGTTACAAACAATTAATAAAATTATCTGTTACGTAAATTTTTTATTTTTGTTGAAAAAACAGGAATGATTATTGGCAGCGGCCTGTTTACGGGCAATTGGGTAAAATGTTGCCCAGCCTGCTGATTACGACAAAAAAAAGGAGAGTTTTAAACTAACTCTCCCTTTTTTAACTTGCTTTTGTAATTATAAGGCGGTGTTGTTTGAAGCCTGAACGTAGTTTAACTGGTAGTAATATTCAGAAACGATGCCTTTTAAAGTATTCTTCCCTTTATTGCTAATTATTTTAGGAGCTACAACGCCATTATTCGCGCTTCCTATTTTTATCACATAATCGGTTGTACGGTTGGTACCGGTTGTAGTGTTGCCTGCAGTATTTGCTGCAACGTATAAACCTGATGCATTACCATTTATCAGGATGCCCGAAGCCGGCGCCGCCAATGTACCTACATCTGTTATGTTGTTGCCATAAAAAGTGCCACTGGTGCCCAATATGCTTATGCCGTCCAGGGGGGTATCTGTTATAGTATTGCCATTTGCGGTAACTTTAGTGTAGTTTTTAAAAGTAATTCCGTTACCAATTTCCGAGTGGATGATATTATTATCGGCGCTTATATTAATTAAACCTGTTGCTCCTGCGTTGTCAGACACGTTGATAGCAGGGGCTGTTAAATAACTAACGCCTGTAATGTTTTCGTAAGTATTGCTGAAGGTATTACCAGATAAACTCACATTGATAATGTTCCAGCAATCAATTTGGCCCTGGTAAATTTTGTTGTTGTAAATTTTATGATGCCCGCTTAATGAATCCGCTATTCCGTTTTTATAGCCATCGTAAAAAAATCCCATTGTTACAGCTCTTCGATATCTTACTTTGGGGCCGCCGCGTTCAACGGGGCCGTAGCCGTCGCCAAAGTTGAAGTTGTTGTTGTAAACAGACACGTTCAATACTGCTTCATTAACGCTATGCCGCTCAATATCTACCCCGCCAACCAGGTAACCATCGCCATGAACATTGTTATTGTAAAACGATGCTCCGTTTACGCAGCAAAACATGGTTGCTTCGCGGTATATGTTATAAAATTCGCAGTCATGCACTTTTACACCGGTCACTATCCTTGCGTTTAAACTGGGCTCAAAAACATCGCCAAAAAGTAGGCCATCGCCGCGAAAGCTTTGAAATTTGCAGTTTTTCACTTCAATATTTTTGCCGTTATTAATACTCAAGGCCGTACAAAACTGGTAACTGGCATCAAAAGTTTGGCTGGCCAGGTTGCCGTTAAAATCTATACCTTGTATCACCACGTTGCTGATAGACGGCGTGCCGACATAATATTGATAAAATAAAGGGTTTGGATTTTTTCGGCCTCCGGTTAATTTAATATGGCAGGTTGCAGGCCCCTCGCCAGTCATGCCAACGCCGTCAACCAGTTGGATTATTCCACCCCCGTTACCGGTCTGGCCTACCATGTAGGTGCCGTTGGGGAAATAAATATTTGAAATTCCATTGGCTTTTGCAAACAAAAGCGCGCTTTTAATTGCTTCTGTGTCATCAGTCGCACCATCGCCCTTGGCTCCGTGATCTTTAACGTTTACGGATACTGAAGATGCAGCGGAAATGGATGAATTAATTGTTAAGGAATTGCTAAATGATTCAGATTGAGACAAATTTAAAGGAGTATTTTCCTTTTTGCACGCGACTAAACATAAAGATGCTACTAAAACTAAAAGTTTCTTCATAATTAGGGGTATTAAATTATCTAAAAAGGTAAAAACATTAAATAACCAGAACAAAAATAATAAAAATAGAAAACATTTTAATTTTTAGTTTGTATCAACGTAAAAAAAAATAAAACATTGCATGGAATTACCTAAAACGACGCCATTTTTTAACTATTAAACTAAATATGGCTCTTGAAATATTATCAACCACCTCCGATCTTAACGAATATGGCGGAGCGCAAAAAGTACTGTTGGATTTACACAACGGCATTAAGCATAAGTATAATTGCAAAATACTGGGATTTACTGAATTCGAAAAACTGCATCCAAAATACGGTATCAAGCAAGCCGAATATGTAAAATTTGCCAACCCTTTTTACCTCAATAATAAAATACTGCTGGTGCATGCCCGCAATATCATGGCTTTGATCATGGTTATTAAACGGCTGTTTTTTTTAAATACAAGGATAGTTTATATAGCGCATAATGTATACAGTACGCACAAACACTTTTCATTTTTCCCTTGTGATATCGTGTCAATTTCAAAAAAAGTAACCCACAATTTGCTTACCTACTTTAACCTTAAAAACAGGAAAATCACTTTAATATATAACGGAATAAAGGACCAGGGAGAAGCTAATCCGGTTGTTACATTTAAAAAACAACAAACCATCAGCATTCTATATTCGGCCCGGGTTATTGATGTGAAGCGTCAATTATTAATCGTCAATCATTTAAAAGGCAAGCTTCACCCGGATATTGAAATTGTTTTTGCCGGTAAAGGGCCGGACTACGATGAACTGGTTGAAAAATGTAACAAAACAACAAACTTTAAAGCCTTAGGCTTTGTTGAGCACGTGGACGAGCTGGTAAAGCAGGTTGATTTTTTGATGCTTTTTTCAACGCAGGAAGGTCTGCCTATATCGCTCATTGAAGGGATTATGCATGGCAAGCCGCTATTGGTGAACGATGTAGGAGGTAATTTAGAAATTGGGGTCCCCGATTTTAATGGCATCGAACTAACAGATGATTGGAATAGGCTGGCAGATAATATTAACGGTATAGTAAATTTATCAGTTGAAGATTACCAACTAATGAGCCAGAATAGCCGCAAGCATTATGAAGCCATGTTTACCTACAACGTAATGATTGACAACTATATAAAGCTTATTGATTCTTTATAACTGTAACTTCATGGCCAAACGTATTTTACACATTAAAAAAACAGTTACGGGGATAAAATGAAGATTGCTTATAATACAATTACCAATAAAATTTCAGGATTATTTCAAAGTTCTCTTTTTAAAAACAGCAGCTGGGGTATTATATCCCAGATGTCGCAAACGTTGTTCCTTAGCCTGTTTTTTGTAATCCTTGCGCGAAAATACCCGACAGGCATTTTTGCAAAATATATTGTGGCCAACGCCATTTATCAATTAGTCACAGCGTTTTCAACCATGGGCTTAAGCCAATGGTTTATCAGGGAATTCATACACACTGATGATAAAGAAACGCTGATAAGCAAGTTTATCAAAATGCAGATATATTTCGGCATCGGCTTTTATGTCATCAATGTAGGACTTGCGTTTTTGATTTATGGCGATCAATTTACACGAGTGCTAATTATATTGATGGGCGTTAACGTTATTTTTGATAACCTTATAAATGGTATTAAATCCTTAAACGTTGCTAATTTTGAACAAAAGAAAACCTTTATCATCCTCACTATCGAATCGGTTTTAAAGTTTGTTGCCGGGTGTCTTTTATTTGTTTACCCGTTTTCTATCATCACATTATCTGTTATTTTAATAGGTATCCGGTTTTTAACCCTCAACCTTTTCCTCACTATTGGTTCATCAAATCTGGTTACGGTTAAAACACTTTGGCGCTGTAGGGTTACGTACCATGATATGAAGGCCCTGGTTATTATGAACTGGGCGTTTGTCATCATCGGCGGAGTATCTATCATCAACTGGCGAATGTCAAACATCATCATATCAAAAGTATTAACGGCGTTTGATGTTGCCAATTACGAAATATCGTTTAAAATATTTTCAATAGCGCAGATACTGCCTGTAGTTATATCAACTTCGGTTTTTCCTTTGCTTGTAAAACATTATTCAAAACCCGACAAAGCCGATTTTTTTGCTTTTTATAAAAAGATGCATGTATACTATTTATTGTTCGGATGGCTGGCTTTTACGTTTATATATTCCTTTTCAGATAAACTGATTCCCATTGCTTTTGGCAACACTTACTTGAGCAATGCCGAATACACCAAACAAATGTTTTTAACCATACTGGTTTTTCCAACGGCGTTGCTACAGGCCAACGTTTTAATTGCCATGAAAATGGAAAAGCAAGATATGCTGTTTAATATCATAGCATTGGTAGTAAACCTGTCTATGTGCCTTTTAGGCGTGTTGTATATCAAATCATTAAGCGTAGTAAATTACTCCATATTTGCCTCGTTCCTGGTATTTCACATTTCGCAGGATATTTTGCTGCTCGGGCGCAAAATGGTGTCTTTGAAATCGGTTTTTGGATTTTATATCATGACAACTGTATTTATAGGAGGTTATATGCTATTAAGCAAATTAGTGAACCCTTACCTGCTTTTTGCGTTTGCCTGGGTAATTACGCTGATTATAATTTTTGCGGGTAAAAAACTACAAGCTTTGGTGGTGAAACCCAACGCCATTGCTTAAGCAAACCGTGTTTAGTTTAAGTTGTTGGTATTTAACAAAGCTTTCAGGGCGGCCACTATATTAAACGAAACAATAAAAGTCCATTTTTATCGGCTTGTTTCTGCTATCTTTTTGCGTTTTACAAAACCAAAAATGTCAGCAGTTTTAACGTATGTTATTTCCCTTTCGGGTTTTCTGTAGCTAAACAACCACCAAAAACCGTATCGGAGACACAAATTATAAAAGAAAATGGGTAGTACAATTCCGGCCGTCCAGATAATAAATATCAGTGCGGGCACATAAGTAATATGTAAAATACCCATGCACACAGTGCGTGTTACCGTCATTACAATTATTTGTACACAATAAATATACAACGAATGATAACCCACAATACGCAGGAATTTTAGTGCCTGTAGTTTTTGTAAAAAGAAAGAGCAATTGATTGACAGGGCGCAGCCAATTATTGCCTGTGCAAAAAACAGGTAAGGTTTATTAACTTCCACATACCTGATTCCAAAATCAGATGCCTGTAAATTAAAGGGGGTACTATAATATTGAATTGCCAAAAAAGCAATAACAAGGGGAATGAAAAATTTCCATGACGTGTAGGCTTGCATTTTTTTATCGTTAAGCATTAAGCCCGACAATAAATCGCCCAGGGCAAAAAAGATATAATATTCAAAAATGTCAGTAAACAAACCTGCTTTAATATGATACATCAGCGGGAACAGCGCATACAACACCGCACCTATACACAGCTGTACCAAACCGGCAACCTTCAGCTTAACGTGTAAGAACGCATAAATTACACCGATGCAATACAATGCATTCAGGTACCAGAAAATTCCCGTTCGCCGTGGATTGATGATCAGGTTTAAATAATCTATTGCAGTGTATCCATTGTGGGTAAAATGGTTCATGATAATTTGCAACGTAACCTGTATTATTCCCCACACAAACAAGGGGTGTAGTATATTATTGCTTCTGTTGCTAATGTAGGCGGGTAATCCTTTTTTGTTTAAGCTTTTTACGATGAGCAGCCCGGATATAATAAAGAACAAGGGCATACGGAAGCCGTACAAAAAAACGCCTATGTAATTAAAAAAAGGATATTGCGCTAATGCCAGTCCGTGATCTTTCAGGGTTTCATAGCAGTGGCCGTAAGCAACCAGTATAATACTGATTCCCTTATCATAATCTATCCACGGCCATCGTTTTTCATTTCGTATAAATTGGGTATTAAATGGATCCATGAATAATTATTTCTATTTTTTTAGGCGATGATGAAAAATTTTCGGCGTTTTCCGGGAAAAGCGTTTTTGCGAGGAGTGATTTTGAAATATCCACTAATAAGTTGATTGGCTTTTATTTTCCAAATCCAGAGCGTTACAAAAAATTTGGGATTGTTCATGAGAAAAGAATAGTCAATACCATAAGATTTATATTAAAAACCCTAACATGCCCTAAAAGTTTTAAAGGGTTTGCAAATTTCCAATCAATGAGTTTTTAGCTAAAACAATGAATGCCATCTTTCGGAATTCCGGGCACCAGGATAAGCTATCGTCATAAAAACAAAGGGGGAGCGGATAAAAAAATGGCTTTTTACTTTTTTTACAGTCATACAATCGATAGAATAAAATAGCTATCGCGAATTTACCGCGCCTCCCGGTTTCAGGGATTAAACAGCTTCCAGTGCCCTTCGCTGATAACCTCAATGCCGTCGTCGGTCACTTTTATGGCGGTCTGGTCGTCAATCGCGTATGAAGGTACTGCTATCGTAGCGGCCAGTTTTTCAATATTGTCCATAGAATTCTTCGGGAACCATTCATGATCTAAATGCGGGTGTAAAGCAAAATCAACCAGTTTTAGCGACTTATCACTTTCGGTCGGCAAATTATGGTTACCGTAAGTGGTTCCAAAGCGGGTCATGATCATACTTCCGGCGCTTAAGCCCACATACACCATCTTTTGCAATAACGAAGGCAAACGTTTTGCCAGGCCCGATTGCTGCATCCAGTAACACAAATACTGGCAATCGCCCCCTCCAACCAGCAAGGCATCAGTCTCCTGCAGCATGGGCAACCAAAGTTCTTCTTTGATGGTTGGCAGTGCAGTAAGTTCCAGTATTCCTAATGATTTCCAACCCAGATCACAGAAAGGATCGCCTAACTGCCCGCAAATTACCTTGCGTGATATATCGGCCCCACCGGCTATGCCGTATATGGCGGTAGGGATAAAAAGGGCGCGGGCTTCGGCAACGGGTTTCCCCAGTAAGTCAATAAGTGCTTTATGGATGCTTGTATTGCTTATGCCGGCAGAAGTGAGAAGCAGCTTCATGATGTTTCAAATTGATAGATTAAAGTAATTATAATGATTGTATAAAAATAAAATGCATGACGTAAACAGCGGTGGGTCAATTGCGGCAATATGGAGGTATTTTGCGACGATGTGTATTGGTATGCCATATTGATGTGCTTCAAAAAAATCATGTAAAGAATGGCCGGTAACATCTGAGTTAAACCCTGCCAGTCAAACGAGAGAGCATGCTTTTTTTGCAGCCCTTGTCCAATTCCAAAAACCTCAATTGTTATCGGGTTATAATTCATAAATTCAATAACAATTAAAGCTTAAAAAAATGAACGAGTATGCGCTAATTATGAGACATGAGGATGGTACAAAAATAGCCTCGCCAGAGCAAATGCAAATATGGATGAAACAAACCATGGATTGGATAGGCAGTATCGCCGCCCAAAACAAATTTGTAAGCGGCACGGGCCTGCCTTTTGACGATGCCCGTGTGGTTCATTCCAACAAAATGGTTACCAATGGTCCGTTTGGCGAGATTAAGGAAACTATAGGTGGGTTTATTGTGGTAAGAGCCGAATCTGCAGACGAGGCGGCGGAATTTGCAAAAGGCTGCCCGGTTTTGCAAGGCGAAGGCAATACGATGGAAGTACGCCGCATTGCCAAAAATGATGGGGCACACTAAAAGCTTTAAAAAGCCTCTGTACATTTATAGGGGCTTTCCCGCTTATGGAACAACAGGAGTTAATACCACATTTATTCAGGACGGAATACCGGAAGATAGTCTCGGTATTGTGCAGGCGCTTTGGGTTTGATGAAATGGAGACAGCCGAGGACATCGCCAGTGAAACCTTCCTCACCGCCGCGCAAACCTGGGGGTTTAACGGGCTACCCCAAAATCCTGTCGCCTGGTTGTATCGCGTTGCTCAAAACAAAGCAAAAAATTATTTACAGCGCGATTTAACTTTTCAAACTAAAGTTGCGCCGCAAGTAAAAAGCGACTTTTCAGGACGCTATGAAACTGAGATAGATTTATCGCCGCAAAACATTAGCGATAGTCAGTTACAAATGATGTTCGCTATTTGCCACCCTTGTATCCCTCCTGAGGCCCAGGTGGGCTTGTCGCTCAGGATCCTCTGCGGGTTTGGCATTGATGAGATCTCTGAGGCTTTCCTGAGTAACAAGGAAACCATAAACAAGCGCTTGTATCGGGCCCGGGAAAAGTTACGCGAGGCGCAGATCAAAATAGAGCTTCCCGCTCCGGCGCAGATAGATAAGCGACTTGAAGTTGTACTGACAACCATTTACCTGCTGTTTAACGAGGGATATTATTCCATTAGCCAAAATCAGGTACTGCGGCAGGATTTGTGCTTTGAGGCCATCAGGCTATGCCAAATGCTTGCCGACAATGAGCATACCAATAAACCTGCGGTTAATGCCCTGCTTGCGCTGATGTATTTTCACGCCTCGCGGTTTGATGCACGGTTAAATAAAAACGGCGAAATAATTTTGTATCATGATCAGGATACAAGCCTGTGGAATGCGGATATGATCCTCAAAGGCGGATATTATTTAAACAAGTCGGCTATAGGCAGTACACTTTCAAAATATCACCTGGAGGCCTCAATTGCCTATTGGAGCACGCAGAAAGCGGACACTAAAGCGAAATGGGAAAACATATTACAGCTTTATAATCGTTATTTGCAGATTGCCTATTCGCCTGTAGCGGCGCTTAACCGTACCTATGCGCTGGCTAAAGCAAACAGTAAGGAGGAAGCCATTGTTGAAGCCGAAAAATTGAACCTTACGGACAATCAGTTTTATTTTGCATTGCTGGGCCAGCTTTATACCGGTATTGATAACCAAAAAGCAAAAACGAATTTTCAAAACGCCCTGACTATTGCCAGAACATCAGCAGATAAAAAAATTATCCAGAAAAAAATAGACGAACTTGAAGAATGATCGGCATACGTACGTCAAAAGATCGCGTATTAGGAATTTTCATTCCTACGGTCAGCAAGGAAACTTGGGGTGGGACACTCAAAGATTTGCTATTTTACTCCAGTCAACAACACCCACTTTTGCTGCCCATTGAATATATTCGTCCTTCAGCTGATTGACTAATGCCGGAAATTTATCTGCTACATTGTTTATTTCAGACCGATCCGCATCAAGGTTATATAACTCCCAGGGTTGCCCCGGCTCGGCAACCAGTTTCCATTTGCCTTTCCTTATGGCCCTGCTGCCTTCGTGCTCCCAAAACAGTGTTTTATTACCGGTGAAAGGTTTGCGTTTAAATGCATCAGCCAAACTAACACCTGCCAGGGGTGTTAGCTGCCTGTTTTTAAATTGAGTTGGATATCTTACGCCTGCCAGATCAAGACAGGTGGGCATCAGATCAATCAGGTGCCCAGGACTGCTGTTGGTGCTGCCTGCTTTAATGTGCCCCGGATACCACGCTATGAGTGGTGTTGCTATGCCGCCCTCATGCGTATTGCGTTTAAACAGTTTAAACGGCGTATTACTTACGTTGGCCCAGGGTATCTCATAACTATCTATTGAATTTACCGAGCCGGGTACGCCAGATTTTTGGATGACCGTAGATAAACTTTTTACTTCATCGGCACTGCCGCCGTTATCTGAGGCGAAAAGGAGTATGGTATTCTTATCTTTTCCCAGTTGCTTCAATTTAGTCATAATTTCGCCTATGCAAGCGTCCATGCGGTAAACCATGGCTGCATAAATGGCCATACGGGTGTCCCATTTATCTTTTTCTTCGGCAGATAAGGAATCCCAGGCCGGTGCGCGCTTATCACGTGCAGATAATTGCCATTGCTTTTTGATGATACCTGCCGCCAATTGCTTTTCGTAGCGTTGTTTTCGCAAAACGTCCCAACCTTTAAGGTACTGGCCCTTATATTTTGCAATATCCCGGGGCAAGGCCTGGATAGGCCAGTGCGGTGCATTATAAGCTACGTACATAAAGAAAGGTTTTTGCTGCGCTTCGATCTCGTCTAAAGATTTGAGAGCAAAATCTGTAATGGCCTGTGTTAGATATTTTGAAGTATCATTGCGGGTTACTTCTTTATCATTCAGCATAAAAGTAATCTTGCTGCCATCGTTATACAGCGGTGCCGAATTAAAGTAGCTGCTGCCGTTGTTCAACATCGTAAATGACCTATCGAACCCGCGATTATAGGCCAGTGCAGATTGCTGCAAACCTACATGCCATTTTCCCGATACTATGGTATTATAACCCGCTTCATCTTTTAACAACTCGGCAATGGTGGCGCTGTTTTCGTTTAAAAATCCCTGGTATGCGGGCGAGCCTTTATATTTTATCATATCGCCCACACCAGCCTGGTGAGGGTATAAACCGGTTAACAACGCCGCCCGCGATGGGCAACACCGGCCTGCGTTATAAAACTGGGTCATTTTAAGGCCCTCGCTGGCCAGCCTGTCTATATTAGGCGTGCTGATTTCCGAGCCAAAACAGCCGATATCAGAAAAGCCCATATCGTCGGCCAAAATGATGACGATATTGGGCTTTTGTTTAGGGGCCTGCCCAAATGCAGGCCCCATATACAATATAATAAGAAGTAGGCAGCAAATTCGTTTTAGCATAGCTTTGCTTTATTTACCATTGGCAGCCAGGCCTGTTTTCGCCTGATCGGCAACGGCGGCTATTTGGGTGGTTGATGAAAAGCCCTGCTTTTTCCAAACTTCCTTGCCGTTTTTATACAATACCAGTGTTGGCAGCACATTTACTTTTAACTCTTTGGCAAGGGCGGTGTTGTCATAAACTTCAATGCTGATCACCTTGGGCGTAAAGGCAGAATTGGCCTTCAATGAATCAAGCACAGGCACCAGTTTTTTGCAGGCGCCGCAATACCTCGATCCAAAATCAACCAAAACCAATGGCGATGAAGCGGCCAATTCGGTAAACTGGGCATTGGAAAGCGACACGCCTTTTTTAGTAGTTGAAATAATGGGATAGCCGGAGCCAATCCAGTTAGCCAAACCACCCGGAAGCTCTTCTACATCTTTAAAGCCTTTGGCCCTTAACTCGCGCGACAGCACAGCACTACGGCCATTGGCTATTGAATAAACAAACGTAGGTTTAGCCTTATCCAGCCCATCAAGTTTTTGCTGATAGTCGGCAGCTTTGGCATCAACATTTGTAGCGCCTTTAATATGGTTTTGTGCAAACTCTTCGGCAGCGCGGGCGTCAAGTACCTGCGGATCTTTGGCCTGTTTTAATTTAGCGGCAAAGGCTTCAAGCGATAACAAAGCAGGCGATTGCGCTTTTACCTCGCCGGTAAAAATTACCAGCAGGGCCAGTAAAATAGTTTTTAAGTTTTTCATAATCTTAATTGTTGTTTTCGAGGTGATGGATTCTTTTATTGTTAATATCATCCCTATCGATAAATGGATAGATGTGGTTCTTCTTAGCTTCGGCATCAAACAAATCTTTCAGTTCCTTTAGCTTTTCCGGGTATTTCTTAGCCAGGTCAACACGTTCGTTAAAATCTTCGTTCAGGTTATACAGTTTCCAAACGTCTTTATCATAATTACGCTCGGGGATGGTTTTCTCCTTCGGAAAGTTTATCAGGTCTACGTTATCCGGGCGGTGCGCAGCCTCGGCCTTCCAGCCATCTTTATAGATAGACCTTGAAGTAAAAATGTAATAGTACTGTTGGGTATGTAACGATTTTGCCTGGGCATTATTAAACGAGCTGAACAGCGATTTGCCTTGCAAGGTATCCTGTTTAATACCCTTAATAAACCCGGGCAGTTTTAAACCGGCAGCTTCGATGGTGGTAGGGAAGATATCCGAAACATGGCCGTATTGGGTGCGAATGGTGCCTTTTTCTTTGATCAGTTTTGGATAGTAAACAATCAGCGGGTTATGGGTCCCCCCTTCGGCATCGGCATCTGATTTCCAGTATTTAAATGGCGTGTTAGCTGCTTGTGCCCAACCCAACGGGTAATTGGTTGAAGCTTCGGGTGTGCCGATTGTTTCGTAATCGCTTTCGTTTTTTTTGATGTAATCAGCCTCAAGCGTAGTTAGAGCAGAGTTTTTAGGGTTGATGACACCGTGAACGGTTCCTTCCTTACTTGCGCCGTTATCCCCTATCATCACAAAAACCAATGTATTATCAAACTGGCCCGATGCTTTCAGGTAGCTGATAACCCGGCCAACCTGGTTGTCTATATAGGTAAGATACCCCGCATAAACTTCCATAAAACGGGCATACAGTTTCTTTTGATCGGCAGGCAGGCTGTTCCAGGCCTGGATACGTTCGTTACGTTCGGGCAGTTTGGCATAAGCGGGAATATAGCCAGCTTTTTTCTGGTTATCAAAAACCCGTTGGCGGTATACGTCCCAACCCTCATCAAATTTGCCTTTATACAAGTCGCTCCATTCATGACTTACCTGGTGCGGTGCATGCGTGGCGCCCGGCGCGTAATACAAAAAGAAAGGCTGATCGGGCGCCGCCTTATGTGCTGCGTCAATATAAGCGATGGCTTTATCGGTTATCTGCTCGTTCAGGTTACGGCCATCTGGTTTAATGTGGAAGTTATCCTCTACCAAGTGCGGCGGGTGATACTGGTCTGTCGCCGATTCCAGGAAACCGAAGTGATGGTCAAAACCTTTGCCAGTAGGCCAGCGGTCAAACGGGCCAACTGCCGTGGTATCCTCATCGGGCGTTACACCCCATTTGCCCACCGCGAAAGTGCTGTAACCGTTGGCGCGAAGTGCTTCGGCAATGGTGCCTTTATCAGCCGGGATACGGCCATCATAACCGGGGAACCCGGCCGCCGTAGAGGCGTGGGCAAAGTTACCCATATGCACATAATGGTGATTGCGCCCGGTAAGTAATGACGACCGTGTTGGCGCGCAAATACCAGCCGTGTGGAAATTGGTATACCGCAGACCATTATTGGCCAGTGTATCAAAATTTGGGGTACTGATAAGCCCGCCGAAAGTGCCGGATGCACCAAAGCCAACGTCATCCAGCAATATCCAAACAATATTGGGTGCTCCTTTAGGGGCTTTAAGCGGTTTGTTCCACCATTCTTTTGATTCGGCAAGCGTTTTTCCCTCCACGCCTTTATAAGTGGAAGGATCAATAGGTGCTATGTTTTGCGGCGTTACCGGTACCTGCGGCAACTGCGCAAAAGCAGGCACGCTAAACACAACAGCTATGGCCGATAGGGCTATAATTCGATGATAGGCGTATTTCATGATCGTACTATTTAGTTTTACTTTTTATAATTTTTGTGGATGCGCTGGTGGTAAACATCGTACCAGTCGATAAACGGATACAGGTTGTTCTTTTTAGCCTGCTGGTCAAAAACCGCTTTAAGCTCTTTTAACTTTTCAGGGTATTTTTTTGCCAGGTCAACACGTTCGTTAAAATCCTGGTTCAAGTTGTACAGTTCCCATACATCTTCGTCAAAGCTTTTATCGGGCACATTCTGTCCAACCTTAAAATCACCCAGTTCCACGTTGTCCGGGTGGTGCGCAGCCTCTGCTTTCCAGCCATCGCTATAAACCGACCGTGAGCCAAAAATGTAATAGTGCTGCAAAACATGGCGGGTGGGCGCTTCAGGATGATCAAAGGAATACACCAGCGATGTACCTTGTATAGTGTCTTGCTTAACACCCTTTATATATTCCGGTAGTTTGATACCGGTAAACTCCAGCGTGGTAGGCAGCACATCAATTACATGCCCATATTGGGTACGGATAGTCCCTTTATCTTTAATGCCCTTTGGATAATACACAATAAGCGGATTGCGTGTGCCGCCTTCTGAGTTGGCATCCTGTTTCCAGTATTTAAATGGTGTATTAGCGGCCTGTGCCCAGCCCAGGGGATAATTGGTAGTGGCCTGCGGTGTGCCTATATCGGTAATATCTTCAATGTTGGTTTTCAGGTAAGTATCTTCTGCAACCAGTTTGGCTGAGTTCTTTTTAGGATTGATAACACCGTGAACTGTACCTTCCTTACTTGCCCCGTTATCGCCAATGATTACAAATACCAAGGTATTATCCAGTTGCCCGCTTTGTTTTAAATGATTAATAAGCCTGCCAACTTCATGATCGGTGTAGGTTAAATATCCGGCGTAAACTTCCATGAAACGGGCATACAGCTTTTTCTCGGCTGCCGGTAGTGAGTTCCAGGCCGGGATGCGAGGGTTGCGCTCAGGCAGTTTGGCATAAGCCGGAATAATGCCCAGTTGTTTTTGCCTGGCTATAACTTTTTCCCTGAAATCGTCCCAGCCGCTATCAAACTGGCCTTTGTAAAGATCGCTCCACTCGGTGGCCACCTGGTGGGGCGAATGGGTGGCACCCGGGGCATAGTATAAAAAGAATGGTTTATCGGGCGCTGCTTTATGCTGACGGGTTAAGTAAAATATGGCTTTATCGGTTATCTGGTCGTTAAGGTGGCGGCCATCCGGTGTTACATGGGCGTTATCCTCAACCAAATCGGGCTTGTACTGATCTGTAGCCGAGCCGAGGAAACCAAAGAAGTGGTCAAAGCCTTTACCTGTAGGCCAGCGGTCAAAGGGACCGGCATCGGTAGCGTCTTCATCAGGCGTAAGCCCGTATTTGCCCACTGCAAAAGTATTGTAGCCATTCTCGCGTAATATTTCGGCAATGGTTCCCTTGTCTGAGGGGATACGACCATCATACCCCGGGAAACCAGCTGACAAGTTTACGTGCGAAAAACCGCCCTCATGAACATAGTGGTGGTTACGCCCGGTAAGCAGGGCCGACCGTGTTGGCGCACAAATACCAGCCGTATGAAAGTTGGTATAACGCAGCCCGTTACTGGCCAGCGTATCAAAATTGGGGGTTTTAATGATGCCGCCAAAAGTGCTTGATGCCCCAAAGCCAACATCATCTAAAATAATCCACAATACGTTTGGGGCGCCGGCGGGCGCTTTATGCGGCTCGGGCCACCACTCCTTTGAATCATCAAGCGTTTTGCCCACCACGCCGCCATAAGGTTGATTATTTTGGGCCTTTGCACTTTGCAACCCAATTAAACCAATGGCCATTATAACAGGCCATGTTTTTTTATGGTAACCGGTTTCGGAATGCCCCGGCAGTTTTTTTGTCAACTTGTTTAATATCTTCATGATATGTGTATGTTATGGTTTAAATTGAGCCTGTTGAGCAGGGAAGCCAACCTTTGTTAAGCTATCAATGGCGCCAATATTGTAGCCCAAACTATACCCCAGCGTTGCCAGGGAATCTGCAGCTTTGCCGCTGCGGTTACCAGAATGGCAATACAGGTATATGTGCTTTGTTTTGTCTAATTTTTTGATCTGATCGGCAAAATCAGCACCCTTGATATTGATATTGGCCGCATACTTTAAATGCTCCTTGTTATATTCATCCGGGGTGCGTACATCTACCAGGTAGGCTTTACCCTGCTCTACCTCGGCAAGCAGTTTTTTACTTACTTCGGGTGTTACTACAATTTTAGCCGATTTTTTTTGCACGTAAGTTTGAGCCTGTATACCTGTAACCACCAGGAGCAGCAGGATAATGATGTTTAGTTGTTTCATGACATTAGTTTAATCTTGATATTATTCGGCGTAGCTGGAGCGAAATTTTACGCCCCAGCGGCCGTTTTCCTTAGTTAATATGTACAATGATTCATATTGCCCTATGAGGCTGCCATCGGCCCGGAAGCGCGAAAACCGGGTATCCACGTGCACCTTATCGGCTGATGCCTGCACAATATTGCGGTGGTCCCACTGGCTGTGGTCCCACCCTGCCTTATGCAGCTCGCCAAAAACTTTGGCCGAATCGCGCAGGCCGGCTTTCTCTAACACTGACATTTTTCCGCCGGCCAGCCGGTAATGCGGAAACTGGTAGGTGGCCTCCCAACCCTTCAAATCTTTGGCATTAAAGGTGGTCATATACTCATCAAGCACCTGCAGCACGGCAGCACTTACCCGTGGGTCGATACCGTGCGAGCCGCTTTCGACAGGGGCCGCCTGGGCAAATACCCGGCCCGAAAAGCCTGTCAGCATCAAAAGGATAACAATTACTTTTTTCATCACTATGGTTTTATTGCCAGCCAGGATTTTGGGTGAGCTTGCCGTTGCTATTATCTATTTCCTGCTGCGGTATCGGGAACAGGTAAAATTTACCCGCCGCGCCTTTGCTTACATTGGTTTTGCCCACCTTAAGCAAACTCGCCTCAAGTATGCCCTTGCCCGATGCATCACGTTCGCGGATCAAATCAAACCAGCGCTGGTACTCAAAAACAAATTCCAGTCTTCGTTCTAAATAAACCGCATTGCGAAAAGATGCCTGGTCAAGCCCCGAAAGGTCATCAAGCCCGGCACGTTTCCTAACCCGGTTGATAGATGCATAAGCTTTAGTAGTAGGACCATTCAGCTCATTCTCCGCTTCAGCATGGATCAACAGCACGTCCGAAAAACGGATGATTGGCACATTAGCGCCCGATTCTGCTTCGTTGGCAGCTACACTCGGGTCAAAATATTTATTAAAGAAGGGGATCGAGTCGTTAGCTATTGTAGCATCATTCAGCTTACCATAGTACAGGTTGGTTGCAGGGCTTTGAAAACGTGTTACAAAGCTTACCCGCTTACGTTTATCATTGGCCGGATATAGTTTATAGATACTAAAAAACTTATCTACGCCATTCGGTTTGGTAGCATCGGGTACCGAATAAAACACTACCTGGTCGGCATAACTACCTACCATGCCGGGTATGCCGTTCAGCACAGACCGCGGCGCCTGGTTATTGCCTTGCCCCTGCGAGTTTGATTTAAACTGGGCCGAGAAAATGTGTTCTTTGCCATTTTCGGTAGCAGGCAAAAATACATCGGCATAGTTGGTAAACAAATCGTACCCGTACGGGCCGCTTATCACCGCTTCGGCCTGGGTTACGGCCTTGTCCCATTTACGCTCGGTAAGATAAACTTTGGCCAATAATGAATACGCCGCACCCGCGGTTGCCCTGCCAACATCTGCGCCGGTATAGCTATTCGGCAAATCGGTTGCGGCAGCGGTTAAATCAGTTTCTATCTGGGTGTAAACCGTAGCGGCAGCCGTTCTGGGAACCTGCAGATCAGACAGGTTGATAGACGTTTGATCGTGAAGTACCAAAGGCACATCGCCGTACAAACGCACCAGGTTAAAGTAATACAAAGCCCTCAAAAACTTCGCTTCGGCAACAAGCCTTTTGTTTAGCGTAGCATCAAATTTAATATCGGGTATGGTATCAATGGCAATGTTGGCCTTTTTTATAGCCGCATAATGTTGTTGCCATATCTGCAAAATACGCAGGCCCGATGCCGAATGCCCAAGCACTGCTTGTGAACGTACATCGGCGTTTGTAGCACCAGGACCAGGGCCTTCGTCATCACCCATAAAATCCATACCTGTATTAAAAAGGGTATTATATGGTGTTTGAACGCTGTTTGCGCCTGCGTTTAACAACGAGTAAGCAGCTGTAACCGAAGCTACGGCATCGGCCTGGGTTTTATAAAACTGGCTTGCCGGTATAAATGATCGCGGATCCTCATTGAGTTTGGCGCATGAAACAGCGCCGAGAGCGATCAGTAAGATCAGGTATTTAATATTTTTAGTTTTCATGTTTTAAAAATCAAAAGTTAACCGCTACAGGGTGATCCCTATACCTACAATAAACGACTTGTTGTTAGGATAAGCCCCATTATCAACACCCGAGGTAATGGCCGACTGCTCATTACTGCTTACTTCCGGATCGTACCCGGTATATTTAGTCCAGGTAGCCAGGTTTTGCGCGTTTGCATAGATCCTGATCTTCTTGATTGGCGACGTGGAAAGTACCGATTGCGGGAAAGTATAGCCTATACTGAGGCTTTTAAGACGCAGGTATGAACCATTCTCTACAAACCTGTCAGATATGGTTGGCGCCGGGTCCTGGAAAGCGCTGTGAACATCGGTATTGGTATTTGTTGGTGTCCAGCGGTTGAGTAACGTGGTGGTGGCATTGGTGTAACCTGTACCAAGTTCCAATACCGCCCTTTGCTGGTTATAAATTTTATTACCATAGGAGCCTTGCAGAAATACGCTTAAGTCGATGCCTTTATAGGAAAATGTGTTGGTAATACCACCTGTAAATTTAGGTTGGGCGTTACCAAGAATTACCCTATCGGCCACTTGTGTTATTTTGCCATCTCCATTGATATCCTTGTAGTTTTGGCCGCCAGCCGATGTATTGGCGGCCGGGGTAAGTATCGTACCGCCGGCCTGGATTAAGCCATTGGTTTTGTAGCCGATAAATGAACCAATAGGCTCACCAACTTTAAGGATAGAAGGCAGGGACGAATCCGGAATGAACTGGGTAACTCCATTGCCGCCCAGGCTTAATACCTTGTTCCGGTTAACAGCAAATACCAGGTTGGTGTTCCACACAAAACCACCGGTTAGGTTATGCGAGTTTATCCCAATCTCGAAACCTTTATTTTGCACCGAGCCCACGTTTTCATATTGCTGCGGGTTGGTGATGGCAGTATTGGTAATAATGGTTAAACCACTTGTAGCGGGCAATGGCAGATAAAGCAACAGGTTGGTTGTTTTTTTGTAATACACATCGGCCGTTATACTGATGCGGTCTTTAAATAAACCAAGGTCGAAACCAAGATCATATTGAGCTGTTTTTTCCCATGTTAAGTTGGGGTTGTACAGGCTGTTGGGTGCAAAACCGGCAACAGTGGTATTACCAAAGTTGTAACGATAATAACCTAATTGCGAGTATGACTGGTATGCCGGAATATCGCTGTTACCGGTTTGGCCGGCGCTCAGGCGCAGTTTTAACTGGCTGATAGCAGTTACATTTTTAAGAAAATCTTCGCTCGAGGCATTCCAGGCTACCGCTGCAGATGGGAAGGACGCCCACTGATGCCCTGGTGCAAATTTTGATGAACCATCGGCACGCAAGGTGAGCGTTAACAGGTATTTGCTGTTAAAGCCATAATTTACCCTGCCCAGGTATGATTTCAGCGCCCAGATATTTGAGGATGTAGAAGGGGCTATCGCGAAGCCGCTTCCTGATATGGAGGTAATACTTCCCGAGCCAAGGTTATTATAAGTATCATAATCGCTAACAAAACCCGATGCACCGTTGATAGAGCCCTCGGCCTTAAATTGTTGTTGCGTAAAACCAGCCAACACGTTTAATGAATGCTTACCAAATTTTTTATTGTAGGTAAGGGTATTTTCATTAAGCCAGTTATACGAATTAAGTGTACCGACTTCACCAAGGCCAGAGTAACCAGATCCTTCATATACCGAAGCTGGCAAATACCTGTTTTGCTTATTATCAATAATATCTATACCCGCCAGTACCCTTGCTGTAAGATTTTCGGTAATCCTATAATCGCCGGCTATATTGCCCAAAATACGGCTTGTGGTAGTGGTGTTAATTTGGTTATACAGCGTATTGATAGGGTTACCGTAGGTACCTTCAAATATATTTTTGATAAAGAACGATCCATCGGCATTGTAAATGGGCGTAGTAGGCGTCATCAGCAAAATCGCCGGTACTACACCTGCCGGCGCTATCTGGGCTGTAGTGCGGCTGCCGGTTATGAACGACGATATTTTGAACTTATCATTATAATCGTGCTCAACATTTACGCGACCTGCATAACGCGCAAAGTTGGTATTTTGCAATATACCGTCCTGTTTAAAATAGTTGCCCGAAAAAGCAACCCGTGTTCTTTCGGTACCCGAAAATATTGATAGGCTGTGGTTTTGCGTGTTGCCTTTGCGGAAAGCCGCATCCTGCCAGTCGGTATTGGCATTGTAAGGGTTTAATTGAGCTTCCGTTTGTGTTGCCTTGCCGCTGTTTGTCAAAGCATCGTTACGCAATGCTTCCCATTGTATTGTATTTAACAGCGGTATGGTTTTAATCACTTCCTGCTTACCGTAACTGCCATCGTAATTAATGGATGATACACCAGCTTTACCTTTTTTTGTTGTGATGATGATAACACCATTGGCACCCCTTGTACCATAAATAGCTGTTGCCGAAGCATCTTTTAAAACCTCGATGCTTTCAATATCCGAGGTATTGATAGATGCCAATGGATTAATTTTAGGACCATTGGTTACGCCGGCATCCGTTAACGAGTTACTGTTTGACGTTGGAAAACCATCTATTACATACAAAGGTTCGGCAACGGCATTTATGGAGTTTACACCACGCACCTGCACGGTTACGCCGGCACCAGGTTGCCCTGTGGCTTGTGTAACCTGGATACCAGAAACAGCGCCCTGCAAAGCCCTGTCAAGCGAGGGAACGGGTTGCTTTAAGGCCAGGGCCGGCACCGAAGCAACCGAACCGGTAATATCCTTACGTTTTTGCGAGCCATAACCCACAACCACTACCTGGTTTAGCTGAGTTTGGGCATCTTTCAGTTGGATTTCTACCGGGCTGCCATCGGCAATAAACTCTTGTTTTTCGTACCCGGTAAAGGTAATAATGAGTTTGTAAGGGAATTTTTGCCCGGTCACAAAGCTGAATTTACCCTCAATATCGGTTGCTACCGCGTGTGTGGTTCCTTCGATACGTACTACAGCGCCTGGCAGAGGTTCTTTGGTAGCGCCATCAATAACACGACCAACCAGTCTGGAATTTATTATTGGCTCCGTTTGCTGTGCAAAGGTTACCAGCGGGGCGGCAATCAGTACTAAGAGCGCGATTATTAAAGTTTTTTTCATGTCGACAGGTTTTTAAGAGATGAAAAACCGGACGACTGGATAACCGCATAAAACGGGGTATATGAGTACTGTTGACGAAAAACGCCGTCAACTACCTGCAGCATAAAAGATGCCGCGGGCCGGGAAAAAGGCAACGCATAGCCTTTCCCTGCTTTCGCAATATTTTGCATAAATTTGAATAGTTAAAATGACACAATTGAAACAGGCTCAACGCCAATCGATCCCTGTTTCGTTGTTTTAATGACTGGGGAAAGGCTTTGCTTTTCCCCTTTTTGCAGTAAGTAATAGTTCTATTTTTTCATGTTCCTTTCTCATTATGCCCGTTAAACAGGCAGATTATTTATTTAAGGGGTATTATTTTTCTTAAGAACACCCGCTCCATCGCACTAATTAGCACTGTATTTTGAGGTCATGCTCCTAAGGCCGGCAACAGCAATTGATTTGCAGATACTTACATCCATACCAACTCCGCATAGTTGGCATAGATGTAGCCTTTGCTGGCACTAATATTATTTTAGTTTTAAGCTTTTACCGGCTGCAACCTGAATGAAGCTTCGGCCGGTTCTGTTCCTGGCTCAACTACCGAGTCAGGCCTGTACAACTGGTGTGGCTGCAACGGAACATCTTGCTTAATCATGGGGCCATCCGCAGCAAGCTCGCTACCGGGTACTTTTGATTTAAATATAGGCCAGGCCAGCTGTGCGTACCATTGATCGCCTTCGTAATGTGATATGCCGTAAGCTTTAGGATACTGACGGGAAATATGTGCCGTGCCAAAAATGATATCCCACAAAAAGAACATGTTACCAAAATTACCTTTGTAATAGCCTACCCCATCATCAGTAGTAGCCGCGTGGTGGGCGTGGTGCGTTGCAGGTGTTGATATGGTACGCTCCAAAATCCAGGCCAATGGGTGTAATATTTTGTATTGATAAAACGGCTTGTCCCAGGGAATACTTGAGTGGGCCAGCGTGGTAATGGTGCCTTTAATACCTTTAACAACAACAGCAGGGATACCTAAACCAAGATAAACCAAAGCCGTTGTTAAGTAGGTTTGCGAAAAGAAAATAGTATAAATGATATTTTGCCTGCTGGCCATAGCCATACCCATATATGACGCCGAATGATGGGTACGGTGAAAACGCCATAACCATGGCACTTCATGATGCAAACGGTGGTACCAGTATTGAGTAAGATCATCAGCCACCGCGATGATAGCGCAGCCCCAGAAAAATGGCACCCAGCTAAAAGAATCTTTAAAACCCGGTAGTATAGCGGGCAATACCTTTAGCCCATAATACGCAACCAGCGGTTTCACTACCAGCTTTGGAATGGTAAAACAGGCAATATCCACCCATTTTTCATTCTTGTTCCAGCGTTTTTTGTAAAGGCCGAATGAAAATTCGAGCACACCGAGTACCAGTACCAAAACGGAAAAACCATAACCGTTAAGGTTTTCTATTACTTGTTTTATCTGTTCAATCATTGCTTTGTGGTTGAGTGTTTACAGTTTTGTTCTTTATAGTATTTTGTTCTTTATGCTGTTGCTTCTTTTCCCAGGGGCGTTGGCCGGTTATATAAAAAGTTGCAAACATGAGCACGATGGGTAGCGCGTAAAGCAGCAGGCTGAGCAACGCGTTTTTGACTATCCGTACTTTAGTGGCTTGTTCCAGTTTCATAATCGGTTGCTTTTTTGGTGAATTGTGAATGCTATTTTAGTTTTTGAGCTTCGCTCCAGTAGTTTGCGGGTGAGCCACAGGCCACCGAAAATGATAATGAAAGGTATCAGGGTTACAATGATGCCAACCAATACCTTTTTCCCAAGCAGGGAAACGTCGTTAATGGTCATAATGAAAAATATTAAGTGGTAAGTAGCACCTGATACCGCACAACATTAGTCACGCCGGCACAGGCACCTGTTAGTTAAAAAATGAATTCTGTAGTCAGCGAACCGTGTGTAAAATAACGGGAGCTGGAGAAAGGACTAAATCCTTATGATGCTATATCAACAGCTACAACAAGAAATACAACAGCAGGTAAAAGCAATAGCAGTTGATGGGTAATTAGCAAGGCCGTATTTGGGTAAAAGATCGGGTTGCATGGTGGTTGCTTTTAATGATTTAATTGTTTGTGATTTAATTACAGGGGCAAATATAAAAAAGGATTTGATATATACTACTATTTCTATAGAAATTATATAACATAATTTATTTATTTGCGTTAAAGCCCCTAAAACCATGAATAAGCTTAGCAATTTACTGCTTTTAGCCTGTCGGTATTCGCTCATATTAGTCAACTTTTGATGCTGCGATGGCGATGCGGCCAATCCTTCATGATTAACAGCGATAAATATTATCGGATAATAGCCATGATGTTGACCGGGGATTCTTGACATCCAAAATAGCCCTAAACAAAATTGCTTTTTTTTGGTTATTTTGGTTCACAATATAAAACAGCCGGCCCCCTCATGCAATTAACTGACGGAGAAGATTTACATAATGCTGTGCTCCATGCGCCTATTGGAATTTGCATATTAAATGCGGATTCCTTTGTTGCCGAAATTGTCAACAAGAAATTCGTGGAAGTAGCCGGAAAGCCTTACGAAACTATTTTCGGTCAGTTTTACTGGGATGCCTTTGCAGAGGCCCGGCCTTATTATGAGGAGGCCCTGGCGGGGGTAGTTAAAACCGGCGAGGCTTATTATGCAAATGAAGTGGAGCTGATGCTGATCAGGCATGACCGGGAAGAAAAAATCTTCGTTACTTTTGTTTATGCCCCCATAAAAGATGAAGCGGGTAAAGTAAAAAAAGTAGCAGTTTGGGTACTTGAAAATACCAGCCAGGTAAATGAACGGCAAAATATTGAAGCAGCGCGGGCGGCCTTTAAGCGGGAACGCGACCGGCTTAAGAACTTTTTTATGCAAGCCCCAGCTGGTATTTGCATCCTTGACGGGCCTGATTTAGTTTACGAATTGGTTAATCCCGCATACCAGGAATTATTACCCGGCCGAAGATTATTAAACAGGCCACTGTTTGAAGCGCTACCGGAGTTAGTAGGTACTCCATTGCAAGACGTGTTGTTAAACATTTATCGTACAGGAGAGCCTTACCAAATGAACGAGCTGTTGATACCAATAGCCGAGTATGAAGGCGGGCCTACAACCAACCGTTATTTCAGTTTTAATTACCAGGCACGCCGCGATGAAAATGACCAGATTGATGGAATCATGGCGTTTGTATTCGAGGTAACCGGAATGATAGAGGTACAGCAGGATTTGCAACGAGCCAGGGAACAGTCAGATCAGCAAAAAAGGGTATATGAAACAATCACGTCTGGTACACCCGACCTGATATACGTATTTGATTTAAACTCTCGCTTTATTTATGTCAATCAGGCGTTGCTTGCCATGTGGGGCAAAACATGGGAAAATGCAGTTGGCAAAGGACTTCTCGAAAACGGTTACGAACCCTGGCATGCAGAAATGCATGAACGCGAGATAGACCAGGTTAAAGCAACCAAACAACCTATTCG
Source organism: Mucilaginibacter sp. P4_C11 (assembly GCF_056402115.1). Lineage (NCBI taxonomy): Bacteria > Pseudomonadati > Bacteroidota > Sphingobacteriia > Sphingobacteriales > Sphingobacteriaceae > Mucilaginibacter > Mucilaginibacter sp. P4_C11. The sequence goes on from NZ_JBFUIA010000008.1 coordinate 122,985, forward strand.
CGGAGAGGTATCTTTTCCGCATGCTATTTTAGGCCGCCGGGTGTATGATTATATTTTTACCCCGGTAATTAATGAACATGGGGAAGTAGAGGCCGTTGCCGGTACAACCCGCGATATTACCGAACGCAAACAATGGGAAGAATCACTTTCGAACGCTTCGGAAGAATTACAAGCGATCAATGAAGAACTGGCGGCCGTTAACGAAGAGCAAGCCGCTTCTAACGAAGAATTAACCGCCACTAACAACGAATTGGCGTTGGTTAATCAGCGATTGCACGAGGCACAACAAAAAATAGAGGAAAGTGAAGTGGCGCTGCGTTTAGCGATTGACGCTGCCAATTTCGGAACCTGGTTTATCCATTCTGTAACGCGGGAGTTCATTGTTGATGTACGTCTGAAAGAGTTATTTGGATACTATCCCCACGAAGACCTTTCTATTGAGCAGGCATTGGCACAAATTACTGATGAATACCGCCATTTTGTAGCTACTAAGCTGGAAAACGCAATTTATAACGGTGGGGATTATGATATTATTTATCCTGTGGTGGGCTTGCATGACAACCAATTGCGCTGGTTGCGGGCCATTGGCAATTTAAAAGCCGATCCTTCCGGCGCCTTTTCGGCATTTACCGGGGTGGTCATGGATATTTCCGACCAGCATATAGCCACAAAAAAAATAGCACGCGCCGAAGAAAGTTTGCGAATGGCCACTGAAGCGGCCGGCTTAGGAACCTATTATATCAACGTGATCGACCGGATCTTTTACCCTTCAACCAAACTTAAGGAATTCTTTGGTTTCGGTTCCGAAGAAGAGGTGCCGTATGAGGCTGCTATCAACCAGATTCACCCGGATTACCGACAGGCGGCTGCCGACCTTGTGGAAGAGGCGATAACCAAAGGCGTAAAATTCGATATGGAATATCCCATTATTGGCCATAACGATGGCAAAATAAGATGGGTGCGAGGCATTGGAACGGTACAGCAGGATGAAAAAGGCATCAACCGCTATTTTACCGGTGTGCTGCATGAAATTACAGAACGCAAACTTGCAGAGCAGCAACAGGCTGAATATACAAATAAACTGCAAGCGGTTAACGAAGAAATAGCGGCATCAAACGAGGAACTCATTACTACCAACGAGGAGTTAATGGTTATGCAGCAGCGGCTGGAAGATACCAACCAGGAACTGGCCGCCAGTGCCTCGCGCCTGCGCATGGCTATTGAATCAACCAGTCTGGGCACCTGGGATTATAATCCGCAAACGGGGGAACTTTACTGGTCTAAAGAATGCCGCGACATCTATGGTGTGCATCCAGATACACCCGTTACTTTTGCTTTATTTGCTGAACACATATACCCAGACGACCGTGAGTGGGTACAAAAGGAGATAGAAAAAGCCATCCATCCTGAAAAGGGCGGCCGGTATGATATTAGTTTCCGGATCAACCGTTTTAATAATGGTGAAACACGCTGGGTTAAGGTACACGGCTCGGTTTATTTTGAATCGGGCCTGGCGACCCGCTTTATTGGCACCGTTCTGGATATTACAGATATGAAAGATGCCGAAAAGCAAAGTGCAAGGTTGGCAGCCATCATTCAATCTTCAGATGATGCCATTATAAGTAAAACACTTGACAGTGTAATCACCAGCTGGAATGCCGCGGCTGAGCGCATCTTTGGCTATCCGGGTGAAGAGATGATAGGGGAAACCATCTATAAACTCATCCCGGAAGACCGCCTTGATGAAGAACCGCAGATATTGGCGCGTTTAAAATCCGGTGAGCGCGTGCAGCATTTCGAAACAAAAAGACAAACCAAAGATGGCCGCCTGATTGATGTCTCACTCACCATATCGCCTGTTAAAGACCCGCAGGGCAATATTATCGGCTTATCAAAAATTGCCCGTGACATTACCGAAAAGAAACTGGATGAAACACGCAAAAGCGATTTTATAGGCATGGTTAGCCATGAGCTAAAAACGCCGTTGACTTCACTGGGCGCCATTATCCAGGTAACCAATGCCAAACTTGGAACCAGTGAGGATAGCTTCCTGGTGGGTGCCATGCAAAAAGCAAACCAGCAGGTAAAGCGTATGACAGCCATGATCAACGGCTTCCTGAACATCTCACGGCTGGAATCGGGAAAGATCCACATCGAGAAGCAGGATTTTGATATGGAAACGCTGATTTTGGATGTGATCGAAGAAGCTAACTTAACCACCAGTACGCATGTCATCAACTATGACCAGCGCCAGCCGGTGCTGCTGAATGCCGACCGCGACAAGATTGGCTCGGTGATATCGAATTTTATAAGTAACGCTATCAAATACTCGCCAAAAGGTAAATATATCGACGTATCCTGTATCGTAAAGGACGGCGAAGTTATCCTGAGTGTTAAAGACGACGGCATGGGTATTAAGCCGGAGGATCTCGACAAAATTTTCGACCGTTATTACCGTGTGGAAACTAACCATACCAGGCATATATCCGGTTTCGGGATTGGGTTATACCTGAGTTCGGAGATTATAGAGCGCCATGGCGGCAAGGTTTGGGCGGAGAGCGAAAGCGGAAAAGGATCCACCTTTTATTTCAGTTTACCACTGGCAACTTTCTGATACCTTTAATGTGATAGAAAACATGCATCGTTAAAACATGGGATATCAGAATAATTTGACTAACGGTTGTAGTGATATAAAAAAGGAGAGGTTTTACCCCCTCCTTTCTGTTTTTAATTAATAACCCGGATTTTGGTACATCTTAACAGGGTTAAGTTTATACTCATCAAACGGAATAGGATAATAACGATCTTTTGTGCTAAAGTTAGCTACCTGTGCCAAACCAAAATCGGTTTGTTTTTTGGCTTTAAAGTAGGCTACCAACTCATCGGTAGTAAATGTACGCAGCAAATCAAACCAGCGGTGGTGCTCAAAGGCCAGCTCAACACGGCGCTCATGTAAAATAGCCAGCTTAAGCGTAGGGTATCTCGAAGCGTAATCGCTATTTGTCATTGATACAGCATAGGTTGGCATGCCAGCACGGGTACGCACCTGGTCTAAGAAACCGGTAGCAGTTGCGGCATCGCCCAGGTAATTATTAACCTCGGCAAGCGACAGGATTACATCAGCATATCGCATCAAAATCCAGTCGTTACCGCCATAACCATTTACACCGGCAGCGTTGCTAACATCCCTGAATTTGGTAACAAACCAATCTTTAACAATAGGGTCGTTAGCGTATTTAACAGAGAAGGTCATTCGCGGATCGTTAGTTTCGTACTCATTGATCAAATCATGGGTAACATTATAACCAGCGCCCGATGATGGTTTTTGCGAGTTGATGGTTTCACCTTTTGCCTGGTTGTTGGCGGCGATTGACGAACTGTAATTAAGATCGCCCTGGATGTTCACAATCTGGAAGATCAGCTCCGGGCAGGTTGTTTTCTTGCTTACATCAAAAACATCCGTATAAGGGATGCTGTTCAACAGGCCAAAATTACGCATGTTGTAAGCAGCCATTAAGGCTGTTTTGGCGTTGTTTAAATTAGTGGTCCGGTTAGCCTGATCTAAAGTAGTGGCCATGGTAAGGTATGCCTGGCCCAGCAGGAAATTAGCAGCCGCTTTTGATACCCTGCCGGTTGATGCCTGCAGGTTTGGAAGCGGGCTGTTAACAACATCTGTTAAATCGGCTATTATTTGCTGGTAAACCGCATCTTGCTTTACCCTGAAAGTTGAGGCGGCAACATCGGCTGCAGATGATAGTTGTTTGGTTACCAACGGTACATCGCCCCAAAGCCGCACTAATTCAAAATAAGTAAATGCACGCAAAAACTTCGCTTCGGCAGCGTATTTCAACTTTAAGTTATTATCCGGAAAGCTAACCTGGTCAATGTGCGATAACACCACATTTGCGCGGCTAACCGTGGTATACAACGATACCCAGTGGGCTTTTAAATAAGTATTGCTTGGCAATATAGAAAAGTTGTTGAACTGGAAAGGTTCGCCGGCGTTTGACTGGTTGTCGTTAGTACCTGTATCATCTGAACGCTGATCTGTCCACAAATCGCTTCCCTCGCCAACATTGTTACCGCTGCGCATTGATTGATAAATGCCATTTACGGCCAGCAATACGTCGTTGGGTGTTTTATAGCTTGCGTCAACGGTTACCGCGTTGGGGTCGCTTTCATTTAAAAAGTCTTTTTTACAAGACGGGCTTATGGCCACAACCGCAGCAAAGCAGGCAATGGCTAAAAATTTCTTATTCATTTTAATTTCTCTTAAAAAATTTATCAAAAAGTAACGTTTACACCTAAGTTGTATGACCTAACCAGCGGATAGGTACCATAATCGATACCCGGCGCAAGGTTGGCAGGCTGCGTGCTGTTTGATGCGGCACCAGAGTAGTTGTAATCTACATCGGGGTTATAGCCTTTATACTTGGTGATGGTAAACGCATTAACTACACTTGCAAAAACACGTGCCTTGGTAAGGCCCAAAGTGTTTTGCAAAAAGCCTGGCAGGGTGTAACCTAATGTTAAGTTGGTACAACGCAGGTACGAGCCGCTTTGCAGGTAAAATGTTGATAAACGGGTACTGTTACTTTGCGTACCGGCACGTGAAGCACGGTAAAAAGAGCCATCGCCCGGGTTTTCTGCATTCCTGTACCTGTCGGCTACGTTGGCGTATTGATTGCCCGATCCCTCTCCATTATACAGGTAATAGTCCTGTCCATCCAGAATCTGGTTACCGTATGATCCGTTGAAGGCAGCGCTTAAATCAAAGTGTTTATAAGTACTATTTAAGGCAAAGCCGTAAGTAAATTTGGCATATGGCGAACCGATAATGCCTTTATCGGCATCGTTTACAATACCATCGTGATTAGTGTCAACAAACCACAGATCGCCAATTTTGGCGGGATTAGTTTGTGAAGCAGACGGGGCGGTTTTACCTAAATTATCGGCAGTAATTATACCGCCAACTTTAAAGCCATAAAACATACCAATTGGCTGGCCTTGTGTAGTGATGCTGGTAAGGTATGAGCGCTCGGCACCGTTAATGATCAGGGTATTGTTTGACGGCAGTTTAACAACTTTATTGCGGTTTAATGAAATATTACCGCTTGCACCAAAAGTGAAATCTTTATCGTTAATGATCTTTCCGTCTACCTGGAAATCAAAGCCGCCGTTACGGATCTTGGAATCGCGCAGGTTGGTTAGGATGGTGGTACTGCCCGATATTGCCGAAATAGGCTGGTTATACAACAGGTTGTATGAGTAGCTCAAATAATAGTTAGCGATGATTGACAGGCGACCTTTAAACAGCGATATATCAGTACCAAAGTTGTATTGTGAAGTTGTTTCCCAGCTTAAGGTATTATCTTTAATTCCACCCGGATAGGTTGCTGTTACAGCGCTGTTACCATCAAGCACGGTACCTGTGGGTGTTGCCAATGTTTGTTGTATGGCGTAGTTGGGGATATTGAAGTTACCGCTTTTGCCCCAGCTTGCGCGGATTTTAACGGTTGATTGATCGCCAAGGAAGTTATGGTAAAAGTCCTCGTCGGACAGGTTCCAGCCGGCAGCAACCGATGGGAAGTAGCCATACTTATTTGCCGGCCCAAAACGTGATGAACCATCGGCACGGAACGATGCGGTTAAAAAGTATTTACCTGCGTAGTTATAGTTAGCACGGCCAAGGTATGATAATAGGGTATATTCACTCTTATAAGCAGAGTTTAAAGCAAAGTTAGCTGCCAGGGCGCCCCTGTTTGATATTTCGGGAATCGCATCATTTTGGAAGCCGTTTGCTTTTACGCTGATATAATCGGCAGAGGTAATTTGCGCGGTGTAACCTGCCAGGGCGTCAAAGTGGTGTTTGCCAATTTGCTTATTGTAATTTAAGGTAAATTCGGCAAGCCTATCAACAGTTACCAGGTTTGAAGCCTGCGCATTAGCGGCCAAAATTGATTGTTGTGAACCCGGGGGGAACGCACCACTGCTTAGCGTGGTTGGGTAATAATAATCATACTTCTCTGTATAGGTTTCGGTACCCAGGTTAGTTTTAAAGTCAAGATCTTTCGATATATGGTATATAGCGGCCGCGTTGTAATGACCACGGTACCCTTTCCTGTTAATTTTAATACGCTCGGCAAGTGCAACCGGGTTTTCAATACCCTGGTAACCATATTGGGTTGAGCCGGCAGCTTCCGCATTGGTGGCTAATGAACCATCAGCATTATAAGCGGGCAGGTAAGGCATATAAATAAGCGCGCCAAGAATTGGGCTGTGGTCAAAACGTCCTTCCTGTGTTTCCTGGTTGGTATTTTGGGTGTAAGCTACATTGGCCGCAATGTGGATGCGCTTGCTTACATCACCATCAATATTTGCGCGGAAGTTATACCGCTGCTGACCGGTACTTTGAATAATACCCGGCTGGTTTTGGTATGAACCACTCACGTAGTAGCGAATATCACTTGACGCCCCCGAAAACGACAGGGTGTGCTTTTGCATAAATGTGTTGCGGTACAACTCATCCTGCCAATCGGTATTTACGGTTTGCTTAATAGGGGTTTGCGTAGCAAAATTATATAAGCCATCGGGGATACTTACGCTGCCGGTGTTACCTACATTGGTTACACGGGTTGCATTCGGGTCAGAATACATGGCATCATTCCAGGTATGGCCGGTGTTTACCCAAAGATCGTGATAGGCGTTGTTACGGCCATCTATTACCAACTGTGCAGCCTGATCGGCGTTCAGCAGTTTTACTTTGTGGGCCAGCTGGTCAATCCCGGTTTGCACATCATATTCAAAACGGCCTTTACCCAATTTACCTTTTTTGGTAGTGATCAACACCACGCCGCCAGATGCACGCGAACCGTAAATAGCGGCCGATGCGGCATCTTTTAACACGTCGATACTTTCCACATCATCCGGGTTAATGTAGATATCATTTGATGGGTAACCGTCGATAACGTACAAAGGATCAGAACTGGCATTGAACGAGCCTATACCCCTAACCCTGATTTTTGGGCTGGTATATGGCGCACCGCCGGTTTGCGATACCTGTACACCTGATACCTTACCAACAAGCGCCTGCCCCAGTGAAGGAGATGAAAGATTTAAATCGCTTGATTTCACACTGGCAACCGAGCCGGTTACATCGCTTTTACGGATGGTTTGGTAACCAATGGCTACAACCTCATTAAGCATATTGGCCTGTGGTACCAGTTTAACATTTATATTGGCCTGGTCGCCAACGGTTATTTCCTTTGGTAGGTAACCAATAAACTTAAAAACAAGTACGGCACCTGGCTCTGCTGATATGCTGTATTTTCCGCTCACATCTGTTGATGTGCCTTTATTAGTGTTTTTGATCATTACTGATACACCAGGTAGGGGTTGGTTGGTTTCGTCGGTTACGGTACCAGTTATTTGAATTGCCTGGTTTATTGCAATTTTAATGGGGGTTGCGGCGTTTGAGTTAAACGCGGTTGCCATGATCATGAGGCAGATAAAAGGTTTTAGCAAAAACCTTTCAAAAAGATCACGGGTAATCTTTTTATTCATATTTTTAAAAATTGATTGTTAGGAAATGACAGTAAAGCTTTCGACCGCTTTTTAGTTATTTGACAATTATTCCGGGAGCCGTGTGAATGTTAGTGCATTCACCGGTTTCTATGTTTTATCGCCGGCTATCGATGTTAAGTTTAAATTAATGTTACATAGGCATTTAAATTAAAATACATGGCAGATTTTAATATTATCGTAATATTTATTACCCCCTGATAATATAATATTAATTATAGATTATTAATATTGCAGTAATGGCAACAAAATTAAACCAGCTATCTTAACATCGGGCTACTTAAATGTTAAGTTTATATTAATAAAAAATGCCCGGGCAATATGACGCTATCTTATAATGTGGCTAGTTTTACTGATGTTTTACCAGCTTGTTTTAGTAAAGTTCACGTTGTTTTTTCGCGATGATGTTACGGCAATTCCCTTTTCGTCATCGCCAATAAACGAAAAGCCTTCCAACTCATCGGTCCTGTCAATACCATCAACCTGGTTGATGACAACCTGCTTGCCCGCTTCAATCGATTTTTCAAGATCAACATAGGTAAAGCGCCATTGCCGCCCTTCAATTTTATTTTGAATAAGCACCAACACGCCCTTATCGGCTATCCAATGCAGGTTTTGCACCCAGGGCGTGCATGTAAACTTTTTGTAAAGTACGCCGGGTTCTTTGGTGTTTGCCGCTTTTGCCAGCTTCGCCGGATCATATAATCTTACCTCGTTACCATGGTCGCCATAGTCGGCGGTAGCCACATACCACTTATTATTATATTTAACATACTCAGGGCGGGTTCCTTGTATACAGGCATCATCATCAATGGTATTGAGCAGGCTGGTATCAAGTGTACCGGTTTTCAGCAGGGCTTTCCAATCAACACAATAAATAACAGCTCTCCATTTGGTACCTTCGGCGTTAAGCCGGATGGAGTTACCAATAAAAGTAGGACCAGTACCGTTATAAGCTATCCCGGTAGGGTGGTTAATTACATCCTGCCCGTTTTGGGTCAGCTTTACTTCTTTATGCTGATAAACCAGGCTATCGCCCTGCATTTTAAACTCACGGATCATGCCTACTTCCCGGTCTCCATATAAAAATATGCGTCCCTTTTGGTAGGAGATACCCTGGCAAGCGCCCAAAGAATCGACAGTGATCGAGCGTTTGAGTTGATGATCAATATTACCAGGTGTTATGCTCCCGATACCTAATATTACAGCAGCTATGGTTAAAGTAATTTTTTGCATATGTTGAATGTTTATCGTGGGTCAAGGGGTTCGTCAGGGTCAATTTGTTTGGCATCTTCAACGGGATAGTATTCAACCTCGGTTTCTGAGTTCCGTTTGGCCAGTTTGTAAGGCACGTAGTTTAGTTCCTTTTGGCAGCGGGCGTCCATCGTCATAATAAAATCTGTTTGCGATTTATCTGTTACCACAATACCGGGCTTATCGGCCGGGATGCCGTATTTATAAATAAGCCTGGCGCTGTTACGCATATTGGTGGTGGTATGGCGGGCATGTGGCTCAATAATGATGACATTCTCGGGGACATGCAGGGTTTTCATCAGGTAAACCTTCATCTCCTCGGCTTCGTTATATTTTGTTTTGTAGGGATGCACTTTGCCGCCAGATACGATGATGAACGGCGCTTTACCCAATTTATATTGCTGAACAGCCAACCTGCAGCGCAGCATGCCTTCGCCGCTCAAAGGCGATGTTAAATTGTCGGGCCCGGCGCCGGGTACCATAATGTTTGAGTAGGGATAAGCAGACCATTTAATGGTTTTTACCCTGGCCACGGCAGCTTGATTCGCCCCGAGTTCCATGGGCTCGTAGTTGGCCGGATCCTGCCGCTCATTTATCTGCAGATAAAGCAATGCAGCCTGCATCGATGGCTCAAAAAACAAACGCGTGTTTTTAACGTCACCCATCAAAGTAGCAGTAACATCGTACATTAACGTACGATAGGCCTTTGCGTGAACATTGTAACTAATAGAATCTATTTGCGGATAGTTAGGTTTTTTCCCTTCGGCGTATACCGATATAGTATAATTAATACTGCCGGCATCCTGTTCCCAGGCCTTTTGCAGGAACTCAACGTTGGGCAGTTTTTTATATAAACTATACGCACCCGATGGAATCAGCTTTGATTTTACCAGCCTATCCAAAGCGTTGCCGGGTTTATAAAGCGCAGCAAGACGTTCAGTTACTAACCGAATCTCTTCATCGGTAAGTTTTATTGCAGCAGTTAAGCACGATGCATCGTTACAATCGGTGAGAGACGTATTAAGCTTATTTAGTTTTTGTTGAGCGAGCTGCGCGAGTTGGGCATCACCTTTAAGTAATAAGCCAACTTCGTTATCCTGCTCAAAAAGGGAGAGCAAATAGTAGTTTTTAACTTCCACGTAGTCGGTTGATACTTTTTTTGCGCGGGCCGCTAAGTGCTCCTGGGCATAGTTGCTTAGCCAACTAAGGCATAGCAGCGATAATACTATAATTTTTTTCATAGGCATTTTTTTACAAAGCGTAAAGAAACCCCTCTTAATTAAACTTAAGATTAACTCCAGGTAACAATCTCATAGATGATTAAGTCACGGGGAGCGGCTAAAGTAATTTACATGTAAAAACTTACCAGAATTGCGATGCCGGCGGATGCCGGATAGCGCAAGTGAATCAGCCGGTTTTCATTAAATTTTGGAACTTGATGGCGTACAGCAGTAACCAGGTTTGGTTGCTGCAGATATGGAGAGACGGATATTACAGAGAAGCAACAGTCAGCTATTCAGCCGTAGTAAAGCACTTGTAAAATGGCTATTTTCATTTTACCAAGTAACATCAGTATTGTAGTATACTAATCGTTCAATCCCTTTCCGTCCAAAATTTGGGGTATATATTTATCAACCCTTGCCTCGCGGGTTTTGGATTGTTTGGGTGCGGCAAAATATAACAGGTATGCCCTTTGCCGCCCGGGTGTTAATGCATCAAATGCCGTTTTCAGGATCGGCATCTCATCTAATTTATTTTTAAATTCTTCAGCCGTTGCAAATTCGGTTGTCTTTTTCAAACTCACTTTTAAACCTGCTTTTTCAGCTTCAATGGCTTCATAAACGTAGGCTTTAAGGGTGGCTTTTAAGTCAATTATTTCCCGCTCGTTGGTAAACCGCACCTGGCGCGCTGCCTGTACATTTTCTGATTGCCGAATCAAAATACCGTTGGCATCATTAAGCAACGCTCCTTTGAAAAATAAAACCGCGCAGTATTCTTTAAACACATGTATGAGTACGATATTACTTTCCTGAAAAGTATAACAAGGACAACCCCACTTCAATTCTTCAGTAAGCCCGCAATCCAAAATGATCAATCTTAATTGTCCCAGTTCTTCGTGCCACTTTTCGGCCTTGTCAAAATAAAAGTCAACATTCGGGTTCATGGTATATGCTTAATATTGGTTATCAGTTGCTATACAAAATTCACACCTTCAACGAGCCGCGAAAGCCCCTGGCGGCATAGTATGATTCGGCTCCGTTATGATAAAGAAACACCGTATTGTACCGGCGATCGCAAAATACAGCCCCGCCAAATTTCCTGATATCTGCCGGTGTTTTTACCCAGCTCGATGTTTTCAAATCAAACTTTCCAAAGTTCTGTAATTCCCTGTATTGATCTTCTGTTAAAATCTCAATACCCATGGCATCTGCCACGTCAATAGCGGTGTTTTCCGGCTTAAATTCTTTCCGTGCCTCATGCGCCGCTCTATCATAACATAGGCTTCTGCGGCCTTTAGGGCTTTCGGCCGAACAATCATAAAAAATGTATTCGCCTGTATTTTTATCAACGCCAACAATATCCGGTTCGCCGCCGGTTATTTCCATTTCATTGAGCGACCATAATTTTCCGGCATTTCCCTGCAGTTTAGTTTGCACAGCGGCCCATTCGATACCTTCATGACGGTTCATGTTTTTTTCAAAGCGAGCTTTCAATAATGCGAGTAATTCCCCGCTCTTTTCTGCTGATAGTTTAGCGTTCATACAATTCTTTTCATGGGTTAACTAAAATCATCTTCCTATCTGCAGGCCTGAAATACCACGATACTATCGTCAGCACCAGCAATAACACCGACGGGAATATGTCTTTAACAGCATCGCCCGATGCGATATGCGAAAATATTGCCCCTGTCATTACAAAGAAAAAGCCTGCATAAGCCCATTCCTTTACCAAAGGCAATTTAGGAATAAGCACTGTTACAACGCCCAAAAACTTCCAAACACCTAATATTGTTAACAGGTATACAGGATAACCAAGGTGCGTTATGCTATCTGCTCCCCCCTGCCCTTCTTTCATCTTAAACAGCTGCACTATTCCGGTTGATATCATTCCTAATGCAAGCCAGATAGTTGCAACCCAGTAGATAATTTTATTGCGCTTTGTCATGGTGTATATTATTTAATTTTTTCAACGTGTTTTCTAAACGATTATGTGCCATGTTAAGGCCCTGGGCAAAAGGCAGCTTCAGCATTTGGTCTCTAGCTTCAACTGATTTATATACAATACGTATGCTGATCTTACTGGTGGCATCGGTGAGTTGTTCAAACTCCAAAAACTCAAGCTGAACGGGAAAAGGTGTATTTTCCATTTCAAAAGTCCGGGTGATTTTCTGGTTCGGCACAAACTCGTGAATTACCCCATTCGCACTGAAAACTACGTTTCCATTGGCATCTGATGTTTCAAACTGCCAGCTGCCGTGCTTTTTTCCTTCAAGTTTAAGCACTTTAGTCCCCATCCATTGCTCCACGATGTCGGGCTCAATGTGGGCCTTAAAAAGCAACTCCAACGGTAAATCAAACTCCCTTGTAATTACCAGGTACTGTTTGCCGTCTTCGGCATTGATCTTGGTTTTAAGTTCCATAATATGCTATTTTTTTTGTTGATAGTTTTTCATGATATCTTCCAGTTTGTTAAACCTGTCATCCCACATTTGGCGGAACGGTTCAATAAAATCGGCTATGGCTTTCATCTTTTTCGCATTAATATGATAGTAAATTTCCCGGCCGGTTTGCTCCTGGCCAAGCAATTCGCACTCGGTGAGTATTTGTAAGTGTTTTGAAACCGTTGGCCTTGCCGTATTAAAGTTTGAGGCTATTGCACCGGCAGTCATCGATTGTGTGGCAACCAACAAAAGTATAGCTCGTCTTGTTGGGTCGGCTATGGCCTGGAATACATCTCGTCTTAAATTCATTATGTAGCTATTTGACTACAAATATAAATGTAGCTATTTAACTACGCAAATTTTTATTAATTTTTTTCGGCGTTTGGTGTCGTCCCGCAGGAGAATTACGCCTGAGACTGTATCGAAATTAGCCGGGAGGAGGTATTGTGTATATCGGTGGTCTTTGTTACTGTAAATCTATTACCAGGCATGCTTACTTAATCTCTTCTAAATGCATCGCCTCGCCTCCTGATGGTTGCAGGTTAATGGTTAAAACAGTTTTGCTGTTAACCACACTGTTGCTAACCCGCACATGCGTAGTGGTAGCCACCCCGGCATCATCGCTATATATTTGGGCCCGGTATTTTTTGCCCGGCTTCAAAAAAGTGAGCGCCATTTTTAACGTCCTGGCTTCATTATTGGTAACGGTCCCAACAAACCATTCGGTTCCTTTGCGCCTTGCGGTTGTAATATATTGCCCCGGCGCTCCCTGTATTACCCTTGTTTCGTCCCAGGTAGTGGGAATATTATCCCAAAACTCCAGTTCGGGTTCGTTATGCGCTGCCGATGGCTTATCATACCAATACAGCGTTTGCAAAGGGCTGTAGTAAACTGCCGCCAATGCCAGTTGATGTGCATGGGTGGTTTTTATACGCTTATCAAAATAACAAATGGTATAATCGGCCGGGCCGGCTAAGTACCGGGTAAAAGGCAATATGGTATTGTGTGTAGCATCCGGCATTTCTTCGTTGCCGCGTACGCCTTCGGCGGTCATCAGGTTGGGCCAGGTGCGCTGCTCGCCTGTAAAGCGCCAATCGTCATGAATGTTAACCATTATGTGGCTGGCCGCCGCCTGCTGTATCGCCTTCTCCACCCAGGTAGTCCAGCGGTGCGAACCTACCTGAACAAAGCCAAATTTTACACCTTTTACCCCCCACTTGTTATATATTGCAAACAGGCTGTCGCTTTGCGCCATTAATGCCTGCTGGTTAACGTATAGCCATACGCCAATACCTTTATCTTTACCATATTGAATAATGCCCGGCAAATCAAAGTCGGGAATAGCCACGTTTGTTGCATCCGAGTTAAAGCTGAAGGCTGGCCCGTACCATTTCCAATCAAATAGTATGTATTGGAGTTTATGTTTTACAGCAAAATCGATATTGGTTTTGGCATCGGCAGTGGTTTGCGTCATCACACGCATAATTTTACCGGGTTTAATCCATTCCGTATTGGCTATTCGTGATGGTTCATTCAGGTTAAGCATCATATAATCATGTGCTATTAAATCACCGGGGGCTTCGGCCACCATGATAGCGCGCCATGGCGTACCTACCGGAGATACAAGCTGCGCCCCTCCAAACATCGCAGTTACTATGGTGTTCGGCTTATCATCGCTTAACTTAAATTTAGTGCGGGCATAATCAACCAACTGCGCTTCGCCAAGCGCTACAAACAGCCTGTTGGGTAACTCTAATGTAAGCGGCCGTTCGCTTTCGCCGGGCCAGCTGGCCAATGGCAGCTTGTAATAAGGCGCCTGGGCCCAGTTGGCAAACCAGGCCTGGGTGCCCGCCGGGAAACTAAATTCGCTATTTTCGGCAGTGACATTGTAATACGTCCCTTTTTCGTTTTCGGGGAAATAGTAGCGGATAGCAGCGCCTTCGTCATAAACCCGCACTTGTACCTGCATCACATACATTGGGTTATCGTCCTTCACCAGCGTGATATCGCAAGCATTATAATGGTCCCTGATCTGGCTGCGTTCGCCATTCACAGGTATCCAGTTGGTATCATGAGTGGTGGTTTTTATATCCTTTATTACCAGGTTTTCGCACCAGTTTTTATGCTGATCTATCTTCAGCGCCAGCGCCTTTTCAGATAACTGGTTATCCAGCTGAATATCCAGAACCGACTCGCTTATAACCTGTTTATCCTTATATGTCACCTGGTAATACATAACCCGCTTTTTATCGGCCAACTGCTTTTGATAAAACTTCAGACTCAGGTTTTTATCAGGCGATTGAATTACAAGCGGCATACCTGTTACGGTGCCTTGTCCTTTAGCCTCTAAAACGATAAACGAAACTATAGTTAATAGTAAATACCTCATTAGTTTGATTTACGTTGATAGCGAGCAGCCTTGCCATGTTGTAATTTATCCAACCGCAACAAGGCTTCTAAATAATAGTAATCGGCATAAATAATTGACGCATCAATTTCTGTTCCGGCGGGGTGGTGCCCGGTAGAATGGAGTAAAAAGGCATCGTTTACCTGATGGCTTTGATAGGCCGGAGAAGAAAGCGTTTGCAACATAGCTTCGGCCTTCTGCCGGTAAATTTGTGCCTTGGATTTGTCCTTTACAAATGTTGACAGCTCCAGCAATGCCGAAGCCGTTACGCAGGCTGCCGAAGCGTCTTTAGGAGCATTGGGGATAGCAGGATCATCAAAGTCCCAAAAAGGGATCAAATCTGCCGGCAGGCGGCTCAGGTATACATCTGCTACTTTTTGTGCAAAGTTTAAAAATTCTGTTTTCCCGGTTTCGCGGTAGCACATGGTAAAACCATATATTGCCCATGATTGCCCCCTGGCCCACATGCTGTTATTTGCGTAGCCCTGGTGGGTTACCCCTTTTATCTTTTTTCCGGTAAGGGCATCGTATACCACCACATGGTAAGATGTATAATCGGGCCTGAAATGATTGTGCATGGTGGTTTCGGCATGTTTAACCGCGATATCGTATAAGTGCCGGTTGCCGCCATTTTTTGATGCCCAGAATAAAAGTTCGAGGTTAATCATGTTATCGATAATGGTATTGTGGGGCCACCCCATTTTTTTTACCATCGACGGCCATGATAATATGGTACCTACTTTGGGATTAAACAAAGTGGCCAATGAATCTGCCGAACGCAATACAACCCGTTTATATTCGGGATTCCGTGTTAACCGGTAACCGTTACCAAAACTGTTAAATATCATGAAACCCAAATCATGGTCAAAACCACCATGCTCAGAAAGCGGCTGCAATTCTTTTGTGAAACTATCAGCAGCTGTTTTCCATTTTTCATCATGGGTTCCTTCATATAAGTACCATAAAATACCAGGCCAGAAGCCACTGCACCAGTCCTTGTAGTTTACATATCGCCAGTCTGTTTTGCCTTTATCTATATTACGGGGCAGGTTATTGCCACTTGCCGGAATATTACTTAGCGTTTTTTGCGCTTGCCCGGCGCAATAGTTTATATTGGGTAGTACCTGCAAGCCTTTTTGAGCATGGGCACGAAATCCGGCACCCGAAAGCATCAGAACGAATAAAACTTTGTACAGCGCTTTGGTATTAAAACGATTTTTTAGATATTTTTTTTTCATAAGATTTTATTGGTTCTCAATTTTGTACTCCGCCTCCCCGCAGACACCTATGTTGTTAATTGTAAAAACGGCCGATCTGCTAATTGCTAAAACGATCTACCGCCGGGCGCAAACAAAATTGGAGCAATCGTTTATAATTGAGTTTCGAAAGTAGTTTAAAACAAAAACCCGCAGGGGGGAGCATTAGGCCAAATAAGGGGGAGAAGAAGTCAATTTGGCAAAAAAGCCCTGGTTATCAGGAATGCGGCCTGGCTTAAATGCACAGGCATTAATTCATGTTAACCATGAAAATTTACAATGTATTAATTATCAATTACTTACAATAAATAAACTTAAAATATGTTAAGTTATGTTAACCCAGTTCAGATGCGTTTGCCCTGCCTTTTCTTACTTAAGATCAAGGGCATGGTCGGCTTTTACATCTTCTCCGCTCCAGATTTTGGCTTCGGTCCATTTCAGGGGCGGGGCGCTCCAGAACTCGTCAGTTTCAGGCAAACCAAGCGGTACAAAAACATTACTGCAAATGTATAAGCTGCCGGTTGTAATATAAAAATCGGCCAGGCCAGGTTGTTTGCCATAAAGGCCAATATTGAGCCATCCATCCGCAGTAAATGTAGCAGGCGACTCCAGTGTTTTTTTGATGACAGCCGTTAACGCGCAACGTACCTGTGCAGGCGGCAATGATGCCGGGAGTTGTTTAATATAAGCCATATTGGCCAAATGATGGAAAACCCCTGCCCTGTAAACTATTGAGCGGCCCGTTGCCGGGTAACTGCCATCGGCATTAATTAATCGCTCCAATATTTCGGCATAGCGTTGGCCAATGGCTTTTGCGCGCTCCTGTTCATGTTGATAGGTTTTCTTTTTTTCGCCTTGTACCTGTAACATGGCGTTTAAATTAGGCTGTATCACAATGCTGTTGTAGTAATCCAAATGAAAGGTCATCCCGTCAGAAAACATGCCGTCGCCAACATACCAGTGCTGCATAAATTCGCGGATGCCAAATTCGGTGCGTAAGGGGTCGTCCCCTAAATCGTATTTGCAAAAGAAGGCCTCTATCATCCCCGAAAACAGGATCCAGTTGGAGTAAACCGGCACCGTATTACGGGTTATCTTCATGGCGTCAACCACTTGCTTTCTTACATCAGTATCCAGGTGTTCCCATAACCAGGGGCTGCGGACAAGCGCGAAGGCTACATAAGATGCATCAACCAAAGGCTGCCCGCCAGTCCATTGCAGGTAATCTTTAGCCTGTGGGTTAACCGCGTTGGCTATCGCCTTTAATGCCCATGCGCGGTACTGGTTACGCAGCTTTACTTCGCTGGCATCGCCCCCTTCCAGGTTAAGCCAGGGCGCTATCCCGCTTAAGGTACGGCCAAACGCTTCAAGGTAAGCAACTTTTGAACGCCCTTCTTTATTATCAATATGATCCGATAAACTCACCGGCATATTTTGCTTCAGCTTATCTTCGGCCAGGTTTGATAGTACAGGCCGGGCTATTTTATCCATATAGGCCAGCCACAGTTTGCGGTCGGCAAGGCCGTTTGATATGTTTTTTTGCGCCCACAGGTTGGATATAACCAACATTGTGCAAAGCAAAAACAGTAATTTTTTCATAGCAGTTATTTTTTCTTTAACGTCGCAGACAGAATTGAAGCACAATCCACCTCCATCACCTGTACCGGCTGGGCGGTAATATTGGCCTGGCCTTCCCCATCTACCTGTACTACATTTTGTATAAACAGGTTAAGTATCTTTTTATCTTTCCATAGTTCGGTATCATAGGTTGGCTCCCAGGCTCCAACAGCAAATGCCGACAAATCATTAACCGTCCATTTATTCCCGGCCAGGTTACCGGTAACTGCAACAGAAATTTTATCCTCCCGTTCTTTATCCCTGAATATTAAGGCCGCGGCGGTATTTTTACCCTGTTTCAAGGCTATAATTTGCGGTCGTGAAACCGGAATACTCTTGGTGCCCATTCCGCTTAAACTAAAAGGTGTTTTGCGAAAACCGAGGCTGTTGCTTGTCCACTGGCCATTGTTTTTATAAATGATATGGTATTGTGGGGCTGTCTTTCCTGCCTCCCGCCAATAGCTGGCTATAAACGGGGTACCGTCATCCTCAATAACCATAGATGTTTGGTTAATCAGCTCGCTTTTTTGTGGAATTTTGCAGGCGTATTCGGCAGTGGCGGCAGTTATCGGCAAATTATAGGTTTGGCCCGTTGATCTTTCCCAGTTTATTCCGCCATTTTTTGAAACAGCATAGCACATATCATGGTTACTGGCTACATCGGGGCTTTCGCGCCAAACCCATGACAGGTGTATAAAACCTTTTTTATCAATAGCCATTTGCCAGTAAGCATTGCGTTTGCCTTCGCCGTCAATTAGATTGTGTTGTATGTTTACCCATTTTTTTGCCGATACGTTGTACCTGTTAAGTACCAGGTTGCCATTGCCTGATGCGCCATCCCTGTAAAGGAATAGCAGATCGCCCTGGGGAAGCCTGTAAAATTCAGGGTAGCTTACACTATTTTCAGCAATGCCTGCCATTGATTTTGGTGTTGATAAAACAAGGCTGCCGGGTGTAAGGCCCACAGCATAGTTTAATGGCTGATTGTGCATACCCCAGGCTACATGCAGGTAACCCGCCCCATCAACCATAATGCTTATGTCCTTATGAGCATCAGCGGCATCGCCTTTGTAGGTTGTCACCGCAATTTGCCATTCGTTTGATCCGCTTTTTCTTTTGGCCAGGGTTAAAACCTGGTCCTGGTTGTAGTAAGCAGCATATTGTTGGCCTTTAAAAGTGACCAGCGAATTCTTGCGAAAAATGACGGTATTCACCGAGTTATTAGCCCATCCGGGGCCAATCGCACTCACTTTTACAGGGTAGTTTTGTGCACCTGCGTGCAAAAAGCTACCTATCAATAAAGCTGTAAACAGGAATTGTTTGAGAGGGTTAAAATGCATAAGCAGTGTTAAGTTAATAGTACTAAGTATTAAGTCAAAAGTTAAATTTATTCTTTTTTTGACTAAAGACTTCCGACTAACGACTATCCGTCATTATACAATTAACATGACAGCAGTAAGTGTGCGGCAATATACACTGCCGCACACTATGAATTATATTAATACCCAGGATTTTGTTCTAAAACGGCATCCTTATTCAATTGAATTTCTGATAGCGGGATAGGCAATAATAGGTTTTTTGCTGCCAGGCCGGTTGTAGGGTGCTGAACATCATTTGAATTGAGGCGTGTTGCACGATCAACCAGGGTTCCGGTACGCATCAGCGTCATTCTCCGGTTTTCCTCTCCAATCAATTCGCGGGCACGCTCGTCAAGTACAAAATCGATAGTCATTTGGCTGGAAGTAACCTGTGGAGCCTGCGCCCTTGTGCGCAAAATGTTAATGGTATTTGCAGCCTCGGCGGTTTTACCCTGTTTTACCTGGGCTTCGGCAAGTAACAAATAGGTTTCGCCTAACCGCATCATCATAAAATCTTTGATCATAGCATAACCAAAGGTATCGTTAGGGTCAAACGCACCCCATTTAGTTGTACTTGGGCAAATTTTGTATAAGGTATCAGGCCCGGTAAACGGCACTTGCTTGCCATAGTTTGCGGCAGTTGGGTTGTTGATATAATAACGCCTCCTGATACTATATTGCGAGTTACGTAAATCGCCTGTTGGATATAAACCGTACAATACCCAGTTACTTAACCTCAGCCTGGCAATACTGCGGCCCCCAAGCGAATCGCAAAGCACCATGCCGCTAATGTTGTAATAGGCAGCTCCCCACACACGGCGTTGCTGGGCATTATCTGTATTACCCCCAACAACCGAATTTGGATTTTCCTGTTCGATAACCCATATGGCTTCTGAGTTACCCTGGCTGCGGCGCTGGTTACCGTACACAAACATATCTGAGTAATAATCACCGGCACCACTTGCCCGCACCCCATAACGGTTGCTTATCAGGCTAAATTTACTGCTGCTGATAACCGCCTGGGCCTGCTGTTCGGCCAGGTCGTTTTTACCCATACGCAGGTAGGCCTCGGCCAAAAGCTGCATGGCCATGTACCTATTGGCCCTGTCAACAGGTTTGCCCTGTACGTTTAGCTTAGATGTACCTGCATTTAAATCAGACAGGTTTGCACCGGCAAACGTAAGGTCGCTTATAATAAGGTTGTTGACCTGATCAAGTGGAGCACGCACAAAATCTGTTTTTGGCGCTGCAAGCGGAGCCGTTACCAACGGCACTTTACCAAACAATGTAACCAGGTTATTATAAGCATATGCCCTAAAAAACTTGGCTTCGGCATCTATCATGTTTTTACCTTTGGTGGTAAGCTTGGTATTTGAAGGGTCTTCAACGGCCTTGATGATAATATTGGCATTGTTAATTAACGCATAATACTTGCCCCAGATGTATGAAGCTGCCCCGTCTGTTGGGGTAAGCTGCGCGTAATTATAATACGGCACTTCAATACCTTGCTGGTTTGCTGTAGCATTGGCCACATCGGTGCCCACCTGCCAAACACTTGGCCAGCCCTGCGCGCTTGAATAGGTTAAAATGGTACTTTCATAATTGTAAAGGCCCACGGCGGCGGCTTCAAAGCCCAGTGAATCATTAAGTGTTAGGGGGGTGTATGAAGAGTAAGGCTTTTCGGCCAGGTATGACTTTTTACAGGATGCAAATGCGATTATTAGCACTGATACAGAAGCCACTATAATTGAATACTTTTTCATGTCGTTTATCTTTTATCAGTTTATTTTAATGAGATGTTGGCGCCAAAAACAAATGTGCGGGTAGTTGGATAATTATTTGTCCAATCGCCGGATCCCCTGGTCGAGTAATTATTTTCTGGATCCCAGCCTATCCACTTGGTAAAAGTGTGCAGGTTGCGGCCGCTTACATAAAACGTTAAACCGTTAATGTGCGCTTTATCTAACAGCACCTGCGGCACAACGTAGCTAAAAGTTACATCTTTAATGCGGGTATAGCTGGCATCGCGCGGATAGCCGTAGCCCCTGGTGTTGGTATATGCTAAAGACTGGAACGAGTTATTACCGTTTGATGGTGTCCAGTATTCAATGGCCGCCGGTGTATTCCTCCTGCCCGATTCATCAGCATAATTTAAATCGGCATTGTTTTTAAGCATGCCTTGTGCCGTTTGTATAAATACACTCAGGTTAAATTGCTTGTAGTGAAAAGTATTGGTAATACCGCCCGTCCATTTTGGCGTTGTTTGGCCCTGTATAACCCTGTCATCAGCAGTAATTTTGCCATCGCCATTGGTATCGGCAAATTTCAGGTCGCCTGGTTTTGCACCAGGGTCTTGCTTGGAGGCATCCTCGCCTGTTTGCCAAACGCCTGTCATTTTGTAATCGTAAATTACGCTGATAGGTTTACCTATAAACCACCTATTGCCAATATCATCTTTACCATCGCCATAAAGGCTCACAATTTTATTCCTGTTGATGGCATACACGATGTTTGATTCCCAACGAAAGTCCCTGCCATCAATGTTTTTTGTATTCAGGGTAACCTCGAGGCCTTTGTTGGCCACTTTGCCAATATTATCCCATACTGATGAATAACCGGTAATTGCAGGCAAACTCCGTTTTAACAGCAAGCCAGATGTACGCGTTTTGTAAGCATCAACCGATCCGTTGATACGGCTGTTAAATAGTGAGAAATCTGCCCCGATATTGGTGCCTACGGTGGTTTCCCAAAGCAGGTTGGCGTTACCCAGGTTACTAGCCTGCACCCCAATAGTGCTTACACCATTAAATGGCGACCGAACAGTACCGTCTGTGGTAATGGTTTGATATACACTTATCGCCTCGTTACCTGTTTTTCCGTACGAGCCTCTCAGCTTTAAACTGTTAACTATTTTTGAATCTTTCAAAAAGTCTTCCTGGCTGATGTTCCAACCGAGGGCTGCCGATGGAAACACGCCGTATTTAGTAGTGTTAGCGCCAAAAACCGACGATCCATCGCGGCGGGCGGTAACGGTGAACAGGTAGCGGCTATTATAGGAGTAGTTGATACGGCCCATCTGCGAGGTAAGCGCGTACCTGTCTGAATATGACGATGAGGTTTGGGTTGCACCCGCGCCAATATTGTTAAAAGACAGCTCATCATTTACAAAACCTGTAGCGGCTGCCGTCGAAGTAAAATACCGCCTGCGTTGCGCGCTGTATAAACCCGTAAAATCAAAGTGGTGCTTACCAATATCCTTGTTATAGTACAACAGGTTTTCGATAGTATAGGCTGTAGTTTCGGAGCTTGCAGCACTGGCCGATCCTAAGGGCGTATTTGCCAAACGGCCGCTGTAGCTATCAACCCGGGTTGGCAAATAGGTGTAGCCGGCATTTACACGGTATTTTAATCCTTTAAGCAAACCGCCAAATTTAATCTCGGCATAGCCGTTGCCATTTAAATTTACGCTGCGGTTTACCTGGTCGGTAGTTAAACCCAATAAGGGATTGGTATACAACAATTCAGGCGCCATAGGGTAAATGGTATAAGTACCATCGGCGTTATATAAATTACCATAGGGACTCATCGCTGTTGCGAATAACAGGTTGGCCCTGCCGCCATCGTAATTATTGTTGGCGAAATAGGATGACATACCAACAGTTAAAAAATTGGTAACATTTACATCAAGGTTTGAGCGGATGCTTACCCGGTTGTATTGGTACCCTTTTACCACGCCTTTTTGTTTCAGGTAATCGCCTGATATAAAATATTTAACATCGGGGCTACCGCCAGAAACGCTCAGGTTATGATCCTGCATTACGCCTTGCTGGGTAGTTTCTTTAACCCAATCAATGGTTTTACCTGCCTGGTAATTAGGTAACTCGGAGCTGTTTGGCACCGGGCTGGTTTGTGTTTGGCCCGTTTGCGAAAGGTAATCGGCATATTTTTGAATATAAGATGCCGGGTCGCGCGGATCAAGAATATGTGCCAGGTTTTCAATACCGGCATAACCGCTATAACGGATAACAGGTTTGCCGCTGTTCCCTCTTTTGGTAGTAATCAGGATAACACCGTTTGAGCCGTTGGTTCCGTAGATAGCAACCGCCGATGCATCTTTTAATATTTCCATCGAAGCGATATCATTGGGGTTGATATCATTAAGCGAACCGCCGGTTTTACTCAGCGGGATACCATCCACAACAACATACGGGCCCGTGCCTGCGTTGATAGAGTTTTGCCCCCTTACAATTGAGCCGGGCACCGCGCCTGGTACAGATGATGTATTAGTTATGGTAACGCCTGCCACGGCTCCTTCCAGGGCTTGCAGCACGTTGGTAACCGGCAACTCTGATAAACGGGCTTTGGGCACCGATGCCACAGCGCCTGTAATATCCGATCGTTTTTGGGTGCCGTAGCCAACTACAACTACCTCTGTTAAATCCCTGGATGCAGGCTCTAAAGAGATATTGATAAGTTGCTCGTTATCATTGACAAGCTTTTTTATTGTTTTATAACCAATAAATGAAAATACCAGGGTTTGCCCTGCATTAGCCTTAATGGTATACTTACCATTATAATCGGTTGATGTGGCATTTGCAATACCTTCAACCGCTACGGTAACACCAGGCAAAGGCTCGCCCTTTTCGTCTTTAACGGTACCTGTAATGGTTATCAATACATTATCGCTTTCCTGGCTATCTTTTTCTTTAATAACTATGGTATTGTTGCTGATGGTGTAAGAAAGTGGCTGGTCATGAAATACTTTATCAAGAATATCGCCGATGGATGCGTTGCTAACGTGAATGTTAACCGGACGCGTATCCTTCATCATACCTTCGGTATAAATAAAATTGTAGCCGCTTTGCTTCCTTATCTCTTTAAATAGTTTTTTTAAAGGTGCATTTGTTGCCGAAAGATTTATTTTTTGCGCATAAGATGATGCGCTGACGTGCATAATAGCGACAAAAAAGAAGAGTACAGTTATTTTCACAACTAATAATAACTTTTGGGGCATGCATAGTTTGGGCACACCTATGTTAAAAGTAGATATTTTCATACTTTTGAATAGTTTGGGTTAAAACATGGTTTATTGACAAATAATTTTTCTATGCGCCGGAACGGCGGACAGATTAACGGGTTAACTCAAATTTTTGGCGTGGAAGTGGTGGTACACTTTCACGTTTTTTTTAAGCTCCCGTTTCATGGTTACGTTCGTAGCTTTTTTCTCATTTTTCTCGCTTTTTAGGTTAGTATATTGGTTATTTATTGGCTTGGTTATGGCTTATTCAGATACGGTTATTTTTTTACCCGCTATTTTAAAATGTACTTTACGGGTAAGCTGCAGCGTATTCAACACTTCAGAAACATTGCTGAACCGGGATACAGAACCGCTGAATTTGTCGGACGGCAAGTTACCGGTGTACGCCACATCTACATCGTACCATCTGGAAACCATCCTCATAATTTGCTGTATATCATTACTTTCAAAAACAAACAGGCCATCCTTCCAGGCAGTTGCTTCGTCTACATCCACTTCGCCAATATTAAATGCAAGCGCGTTTAAAAAAGCCTGCTGACCAGGTTGTAATATCCGGGTTTGATTTTTAGCAGTCGAGGTTACTTTTACCTTCCCTTCAAGCAGGGTGGTTTTAACAGCCGGCTCATCATCATAAGTATTGATATCGAAATGTGTGCCCAGCACCTCTACTATTTGCGATTTACTGTAAACCCTGAATGGTTTAGCTGCGTTATGCGCCACTTCAAAATAGGCCTCGCCGGTGAGCTCAACTTTACGTTCGTTGCCGCTAAATATAGTTGGATAGGTTAACGAAGAAGCCGCATTTAACAGCACCCGGCTACCATCGGGCAAAACAACCCAATACTGGCCTCCCCTGGGCGTAGTCATGGTGTTGTACCCGTTTAATTTTGCTTCCTCCGATCCTGATTTCTCGGCTGAATTGTAAACAATTCTTCCGTCTGCGGTTTTATTAATTGCTACTGCGCCCTGTACGGCAAGGGTTCCGTTGCGGGCACCGGTTAAGGTAATCTGTTTGCCATTGGCCAGGGTCAGGATAGCTTTGTTGCCACCCGGCAAAATATCATTTTTAGGATTATGCTGATGAACAATCGGTTTAGGCTCCTGGTGTTTTTTAACAAACAGATAGGCACCAAACGACACAAAAACAAGGATGGCAGCAGCCGAAGCGATGGAGTACCATTTTTTTAAATGCCGGATTTTAGCAGTTTCAGGAATTTCACTAATAATCCTGTTCCAGATCAACCCCTCTTCCATTGACGGATCTGCAGGGCCGTTGGGCGCAGGCTGCTTAACGGCTTCATGCAAATACCAGTTATCCAGTATTTGCTGCTCTTCTGGTGTACAGGTGCCGAGTTGGTGTTTATTTAATAGTTCCTGTGCTTGTTCCCTGGTCATGGTTTATTCTGGCTGTTATTAATGAAACGGCCAGCCAGGGAGGAAGTAGTAGATGAAATGAAAAAAAAATGTGATTTTAGTAAGTTTATAGCTCGTGATGTTACACTTTTATAAGTTCAGTTTGTTAGATACCCTTGTATTCAAGCAATTTAGTCATGATTTGATGCAGTGGGATCGCAGTGATATTTTCGCCTATAGAGAATTGGTCCTGACCTGCATACACGACAAAGCGTTTATCCGGACCGATATCCTGGCAGGCCAGATAAAATCCTTTGGAAAGAGCAGGCGAAGAGCTTCGTTTAATTTCGATAGCCCATTTCTCCCGGCCGGAGAATTCTAACACCAGGTCAATCTCTGCCCCATGGGCGGTCCTGTAGTAATAAGGTATAACGCCATCGGGAACTGTCGATAAGATATTTTCGATTACGAAGCCCTCCCAGCTTCCACCAGCTACCGGATGCCCCAGCAGGTCATTATAGTTTTCAATGTTAAGCAGAGCGTGGGTCAATCCGCTATCCCGAACGTATATTTTAGGGCTTTTTACTAATCGTTTTCCAACGTTACTTGCCCAGGGCTGCAAGCGCCGGACCAATAAAAGATCAACCATCAGGTCCAGGTAGCGGGAGATAGTTGTAGCACTTACTTCAAGACTTTTCGCAAGCTGTGACGCGTTCGTTATGCCGCCCTGAACGTGTGCCAACATTGTCCAGAACCGCTCCAGTGTAACAGCCGGTATGCGAGGACCTAATTGCGGTATGTCTCTTTCCAGATAGGTTTTGATGAAATCTCGTCTCCAAGCCAGACTGTTTCGATCGCTATTGGCGAGCAAACTGTCAGGAAATCCGCCTCTAAGCCAAAGCTGATTTAACTTGTCGATTGTACCTGTTCCAAATTCCAGGGCATCAATGCCCTGAAGTTCCAAGTACGCAATCCTACCTGCCAAAGACTCGCTGGATTGCTGTAGCAAATCTATCGACGCAGAACCCAGGAACAAAAACAGTCCATACTTATGGCCCTTTCGCCGTTCTTTATCAATGATTCCCCGAAGTTCTGCGAAAATTTGAGGAATACGCTGCACTTCATCCATAATGATGAGCTGTTGGCTATTCTCTGCATGGAAAGCATTGATATCCTGTATTTTTTGAAGATCAAGGCTATTTTCTAAATCCAGATAAACGGCCGTACCAGAATCACTTATATTCAGCGCAATAGTCGTTTTGCCCACTTGACGTGGTCCCATCAAGGCGACAGAGGCACTTCGGCTGAGCGCTTCTTCAACTTTCCTTTCGATTCTCCTGGCAATCATACCGTGCAAATCTAATACTTAATGTTTAATTTACACGGTAATAAATGCAAAAAATATACCCGTTTATAATATCCTGAGTTAATATAATCAGCAATATCACAAACTATAAAATCATAATTTTCACAAAATTTATAATCCCGACAATATTAAAACGATTGCCGAAAGGTGATTAAGCTTAGGCCTGATTATCCTGATAGCGTTGCTGATTTGTTTTTTAACCGTTTTATCGGATATATCGAGTTGGTCGGCAATTTCTTTATAAGTAAAGTGCTGATGAATCCGCATTTCAAATATTTGCTTCATTTTAAGGGGAAGCTGCGCAATTTCTTTCTCGAGCGCTGCCATTATTTCCTTTTCTTCTATCCGCTCCAATGTTTGGTTGCAATTGGCTTCGGCAAAGGCGGCCAACGAATCAAGGTAATCCAACCGTACCCGCTTGCGTGCTACTAGGTCAAGCACTTTATTTTTTGTCGATATAAAAAGATATCCGGCTAAATTAGCGTCTGAACTTATGCATTCCCTTTTGAGCCATAATGAGGTGAAAGTTTCCTGGATAATATCCCGGGCGTCATCTTCGTCCCGGAGCATCTTCAGCGCATGCATATACATTACTGTCCAGTAACGCTTATAAATTTCGGCAAAGGCATCCCTGTCGCCGTTTTTTAACAGCGTTATCAGCTCCTGATCAATAAGCATCCGGTTAGAGGACATAACTGGTTTAATTAACGAATGTAATGCATTTTTTACAAAAATTGCAATACCTATAAAACCGTTATAACCTTCGCCCTCATTTTTAGGAATACTCTTTTTTGCCGCTTCAGCGGCATACAATCCATCTGTTTCCATAAATACCTGGCTTAAAGCAACAAGTAACACGGTGTAGCCAGGTGACAAATGAGGCCGGAAACATACATTTCCGTTAAAATAAAAAGGGGGGGGGGCTAATTAAGGCCGGTATATTTATTCAAAATCTGCTGCAATGGTTGTTGATTTCCATTGTTCAAGTTCTGCAGACATGGCGGCAAGTTTTTCTGAGGCCCTGTTATAAGCATCATTTCCCAGAAACAGGTGCATTGGTGGCTCGGGACTTTCGGCTAATTCAATAAATATCTCCGCTGCGCGATCCGGATCCCCGGCCTGCTGTCCATTGATGGACAGGTAACGATCTTGCGTATTTCTTACTGCTTCATAACCTTCTATTTTGCTGGCGGTTAGCGCAAGTGAGTTTTTGGTTAAAAAGCCTGTCCGGAAACCTGATGGTTCTGCTACAGTAACCTTTATTCCAAATTCTTTAACATCCAGTGCAATGACTTCAGAAAAAGCAGCCACTGCAGCTTTGGTAGCCGAATAAACAGACCAGCCGGGTGCCCCAACAAAACCAGCAACCGAACCGATGTTTATAATATACCCTGATTTTTGACTCCTCATTACCGGCAGTACCGCCCGTACCACATTTATGGTTGCCAGCACGTTAACATTAAAAATATTACGGATATCCTGTTCGTCTATTTCTTCAACTGTTCCGGCCATCCCGTAGCCGGCATTGTTAACTACTACATCAATCCGTCCAAACGCTGCCAGCGTTTGCTGTATAGATTCATCAATACAATCCGGGTTATTTAAATCAACAGCCAGCGCAAGAAAACGCTCCCTGTCTATCAACCCAACGGCCTGACTTAACGCCCTGGCGTCGCGGGAACTTGCGGCAACGCGGTAGCCCCGATCAAGCAGCTTTTTCACAAGGATTAACCCCAATCCCTGGGAAGCCCCGGTTACATACCATACTTTTGAAGTGTTCATGATATTATACTTTTAAATGATCAAAATATGCTGTGGTTTCTTCGATTACAGCCTTCATCAGTTCGGCGGCCTTTGTGTGTTTCAGCACCGGCGCTATCTGCCCGCCCCAGAACAGGATCATATCCCATTTTTCCTGTCCGATGGCGGCTTTTCGTATATGCGACATAAACTGTGTTTGAAGCGGGAAGGGGAGCAAACCATTTTCCTTATGCAGCAAGTCTTTTGCAATACGGCTGGTTATGCCCCTACCCAACCTCCCGGTAAATGCCCGCGATAAAGTGGTGTACTTAGCCGCATCCGAAAATAACATTTGCCGGTGAACATTTGTAGCATTCGATTCATCGGTTGCCAGGAAGGCGGTACCAATTTGTACAGCATCTGCACCAAGTGCCAACGCCGCGGCAACACCTTTTCCGTCGGCAATGCCACCTGCCGCTATAACCGGGGTTTTTACCTTTTCCTTAATCAATTGAAGCAATACAAAAGTCCCTATGGTAGATGATTCTGCCGATGTCAGGAATGACGGCCGGTGTCCGCCGGCCTCAAAGCCTGAAGCGATAATCAAATCTATACCTGCCGATTCCAGCACTATGGCTTCGTCCAGCGTAGTTGCCGCGCCTACGGTAACAATGCCTAACCGGCGGCATTGTTCAAGAATATCGGCAGACGGGATACCAAACATAAAGCTAAACACCGGCGGCCTCTGGTGCAGGATCACCTCCACCTGGTTTTCAAAACGCGAGGTAAACACCCCAGGTTTTTCTGGCAGGGTAATTCCCAACTCGTCAAAATAAGGCCTGAATAATTCTTCGGCCTGTTTAAACTGTTCGTCTGAAACAGTACCGT
The DNA here is from genome assembly GCF_056402115.1 of Mucilaginibacter sp. P4_C11. NCBI lineage: Bacteria > Pseudomonadati > Bacteroidota > Sphingobacteriia > Sphingobacteriales > Sphingobacteriaceae > Mucilaginibacter > Mucilaginibacter sp. P4_C11. Next base: position 152,504 of record NZ_JBFUIA010000008.1, read on the forward strand.
TCACGGCATCATTATCCGAAACCCACAGGTTAATATTGTAGGGTTTATTGGTTGCCGCTTTAATCTGCTTATCTACTTCGATTATTTCCTGTGGGCTTAATGTGTAAGCTCCATAACCACCAAGCCCGCCGGCGTTAGATACTGTTGACACCAGTTCAACAGACGACAGGTTGCCGCCGAACGGCCCTTGCAGGATAGGATATTTGATACCCAGTATTTGGGCTGCTTTAGTTTGATACCACATCATCTTAAAATTTATTGGGCTACATCGCTAATCATTTTATTAACGATCAGCCAGCGGTTATCTATTTTATGAAACGACAGGAACTCATCATAATTAAAATCGTACATTTTAACGCGCACCCTGGCCACCGCTATTGAATTGACAACATCAATTGAGATGATTGTCCCCTTAAAGGGCTTGCCAGAATCTTTGGGGCTTTGACGATGAGCAACACTATCAAGGTACTGATCGAGTGTTCTGGCATATGGCTGACCTTTAACATCGCCGAACAATAAAGTACCGGGATTGTAAATCTGATTCAGCGTATTAATATCGCCTTCGTAGATCCCTTTGAAATAATATTTTTCCAGTGCCTCGGCAATGGCTATTGAATCTTTAGTTTCCATTTCTTTTAAATTTTGCGCTTTTAACGCCAGCAATGTGCATGACAAAAAAGCTGTGAATAAAAGCGTTTTCAAATTAATTAAGATGGTGCCCGGCTCCCAAGCCACCATCTACGTTAATGATGGCACCGTTAATAAAATTGCTCCTGGCAATCGTGTAAACCATTTCGGCAATGTCTTCCACTTCGCCAACGCGGTTTAGCAAATGTAAACCTGCGGTTTGGTCGGCATTTTCGCCGTGCATCGGGGTACGGATTGTTCCGGGCGCAACCGTGTTTACCCTAATGTTATCTTTACCAAACTCGGCCGCCAGTTGGATAGTAAGTGCATGTATTGCGCCTTTTGATGCCATTTGTGCTGTAATGGGCACTCCGCCAAGGCTATGGTTAACCAGGGGTGTACCAATATTGATAACTACGCCATCATGCTGTTTCTGCATTTGCGGAATAATGGCCTGGGTTGTAAAGTAAGTTCCTTTGAGGTTTGTATTCAAAAAGCGGTCAAGATAGGCCTCATCCACTTCCAGGAAGGGTTTGGTTTCAAATATGCCCGCATTATTGACCAGTACATCCACCGAGCCGAATTTTCCGATAGCAGCTGCTAAAAGCCGCTCGCCTGTACTTTTTTCGTAAACATCGCCGGCCACCATGGCAAGGTTTTCACCACCGCCCAATTCCTGGTAAACCTGCTCCAGCTTTGTGGCTGTTGATGAATTGATGATTACGTTGTCGCCCTTTGCTAAAAAGTGGCGGGCTATTTCTTTACCAATGCCAGATGATGCACCGGTAACTATTATGGTTTGCTTCTTCATTTTATTTTTTTCTTTCGGCAGTTATGCCTTTTTCTCTTAACACAGATACCTGTTCTCCATTATGGCCCCAGTCGTCCAAATCATATTCCTGGATCACAACAAAGGTTAATTGCGGGTCTTTATTCAGTACATCACTCAACAGGTTGGTAACCCCTTTTATTAGTTGCTGTTTTTGTTCCCTGGTAACACCTTCACGTGTTACTTCAATTTTTACGTATGGCATGGCTTTAATTTTTATGCAAAAGCTGCTTATCAGGCAGCTTTTGCAGTTACACTTACATTAAGTTCAAAATCATTATAAATCAGGGTGTCGCCCAGGTCTTTGAAGAAATTACCTGAACGGAATTTTATTCCATATTTGGTGCGGTCAATTACCAGCTTTCCGGTTGTAGTCAGCACGTTGCCATTTACTTTGATATCCGCATCAAAGCCAACAGCGTGGGTGATACCTTTGATAGTCAGATCGCCTTTAACATGGCTGCCAGAAACTGAGGTGATATGCAAAGTTGCTTCAGGGTATTTTTCAATTGAGAAAAAATCATCAGAAGCAAGGTGGCCGGCAAACTGCGCATTTGTTGCCGGGTCGGTTACATCCAGTATTTTGATAGATGTGGTATCGATAGTGAATTTGCCCCCGGCAAGCTTACCGTTGTTTAAAATAAATTCGCCTTCTTTAACGGCTATGGTACCATTGTGTGCCCCGGTTACCTTACGGCCCACCCAATCGATATTGCTTTGGGTGCTTACGATTTCAAATTTTTGAGTTTCCATTTTATTTGTGTTTTTAATTACACAACAAAGTACGGCAGGAAATTTCAGGGGCACATGTGACCTACATCACATTTAAAATGAATCGATATTTATGTGATGTACATCACTTTCAGGTGTTATAAAGCCGGCTTAGGGTTTCTCTCGAAACTCCTAAGTATGCTGCAATCAGGTTTTTAGGGACTATATTATAAAGCTCCGGATAAAGCTTCAACAGCTCTTCATACCGATATTTCACATTATTATTCATGAACGATAACAGCCTTTTTTGAGCAGCCACGTATCCTTTATTAGTCCTCCATCTAAAAAAATGTTCGGCATTGTGGAGTTCATTACATAGCTTCTCCCTATCGTCATTGCTAAGGCAGAGCACTACTGCATCAGTAATACAATCTACGTTGATGGTAGCCTTGGTATTGTTATATAATGCGTTATAATCTGATGCCCACCAGGTTGGCATGGCAAATTGCAAGATAAACATTTTGAGATCGTCGTTGATAAAGAAGGATTTCAAGCAGCCGGATAGCACGAAATATTCGCAATCTACCTTATCACCCCCGGTAATAAGGGCCTGCCCTTTTTGAAAATGCTGTTGTTTAAAATGCGAAAAGAAATAGTCAAACTGCTCGTCGGTCAACGTGGCTATTTTAGCTACATGAGCTTTTAAAATTTCTTTGGCTTCCATTGGTAGTTATAACTGATGCGCTAACAATTTAAAGTTAGGAATTAATTATAAATTCCAAATCAGCTGGCAATACGCTTCAGGGAAATAACTTTTTAAATCTTCTGTTATATAGTCCCCGTTTACGGTTTCTCACACAAGGTGCTAAGGAAAAATAAGCCAGCCATTTTGCTTTCTAGCGTCTTTGCGTGAAATAAATATCTTCGCTGCTTACTCATAACTATAAAGCTTAATACGCTGGATGCCATATTCGCCCGTCGGGATCCTGAGGTGCCGGCCCTGGTGGTCTTCATCGCCGTTTAAACGACGGCCTGCCTGCCATTTACCATTAACAAAATGGCCCTCATCAACACTTTGTATACCTGCCCGCTGCGCCTGATTTTTGGGTTTAAGACTTATTACCAACCCGGTGCCGCCTACGTAAAACTCATCTTTTGATAAAGCGATGATGATGCCACCCGTTAGCGGCCATGTTGCTTCTTTGGCGTTTGGCGACCAGCCCAAGGTTAAATCGTGCGAAACAGTTAATATATAATCGCCCATTTCTAATTTCACGGTATCGGCAACCTTACTTAACAACACCCCTTCCATCAAACCTTGCTTTTTGGCTTTGCTAATCTCGCCCGATAATTGGTTAATAATATCATAGCATTTACCCAACGATTCTGTTTCGGGCTTTTTGCCGGATTCAATGGAAAAAGGAGAAAAACCCAGGGCCTTGTAGTGGCCAATTGCATAAAACGCTTTTGCATCCACCCCTTCTTCAAAACGGTGTTCGGGAATCAGCAAGGCATTATCCGGCCGGGTATAACGGTCATTCCAATATTTAAAATTAGGGTTATAAAAATCGGGCGACAGCAGGTCGATATCCGGAGCGGCAGCTTTCCAAACATCGATTAAATGCGGCAGCGGGCCACCGCTTGGGTATTGCCCGGGTTGCTTACCGGGCGCGTTAAGGGCAGCGTTTACATACATTGGCAGCGGGTAAACCTCCTTGCCTGCCCTGGCCACCTCATTAGCATAGGTAGCAAAATACCAGGCTATAAACATTTCATCGGTAGCCGTGCTTTTACCAAAAACAGCTTCCCAATTACCTGCTTTTTTATAGCCATTGCCCTCCCAGGCCTTTTGAATCTCGGGTACCAGTTTATCCCGATGCAAATTCAAATAATCGATTAGCTTTTCCGGAACAGCCCGGCCAAAAGCCGCATCGGCCGGCTTTGAATGGTCGCGGGGGCTGGGCAACATCCCTATTTCATTTTCTACCTGCATCATTACCACCGTATGCTGCTGGCTATCTGTTTGTTTTAAGTGCTGCATGAGTGCGGCAAAAGCATCACAATCGGCCTTCAATGCGTTTTCAGAAAACGGCGTAATGATCTCCTCAGATCGGCCTTCGCTGCTTTGCACCCGCGGAAAGCGTGTTTGGTTTGTCTTAACCCATGCAGGCGCGTAACAGCTCATGCTGTTTTTCCAGGTGCCAAACCAAAGTAATATCAATTTAATTTGATGTTCCCTGGCGCTTTTTATAAGGTAATCAACCAGCGTAAAGCTAAATACGCTTTCCTTTGGCTCCATCAACTCCCAATATACCGGGGCTATCAAGGTATTCAGGTTCATTTTTTTGAGTTTGGGCCAGATAGGGTCCATGTAAACCGTACTTGAAGCGCTTGAGTTTCCTAATTCCCCGGCAGTCATCAGTAAGGATTTGCCATTCACCAGCAATTCGGCATTACCACCCCAGTATTTAATTTGCGGCATTACCGGGCTGCTGTTTTGCGCTTTGGTTTCAAAAGCCCACAAGCAACACCAAACAAATGCTAAAACAACTGATTTCATAACGGTTGAATTTACTTTAATGCTCAATCCCAATGATAAAACAAATAGTACTTTAACGCCCAAACACCAAATGCTCTGTTACTTACCGGCGTATGCCCACTGCAATGCCTTAAGCATTGTAACCGGTTTACCCGATAAATGGGTAACATCGTCAATAATGAGGTGCTTAAAAACAAACTTTTGGTAATGACGCTCATCAAGTAAAGCAACCAGTTGTTTATTGGGCATTACTTGGCCCGGCGTTTCCAGCCCGCCTACTTCAATAAAAACATTTACGGGCAAGCTTTTATGTTTGGCAAAATAGTTTTTTTCGATACCGAAAACGCTGCCGTTATCATAACCTAAAGCCGGACTACCAATAAGAATATTTCTAAACAGGGTTGGCTGCGTAAACAAGGTATACGTGGCAAACAAGCCGCCCATAGAATAGCCATATAAGGTTCGATTAGCAGTATCTGTTTTTAACTCCGCGTCGATAGTGGGGATAAGCTCTTTTTCGATAAAGGCTAAAAAAGCAGGGGCACCACCACTTTCGGGTATTGCGGTGTTTCTGGTCGGAGTAAAATCGCGATTGCGTTTATTACCCGGTGTACCAATTAAACCGCCATCGCCAATGGCTACCAATATAGGTTCGGAAATATGGTACTCCGCCATCAAAAGCCCAAGATATTCCAGCGAAGGCGAAAAATCATTATCCCCATCAACAACATACAATACCGGGAATTTTCGCTTAGCGGTATCATAACCTGCCGGGTAATGGATATAAATATCATATTGATTACCCACCAGTTTGGATTGCATCTGCAGATGATTAGAGTTGGGTATGGTAACCAGCTTTGCCTGCTGGGCAAAGCCATACCCGCGCAGTATACAGCTCAACAACAAAGTTATTGATATCAATTTGAGCACCTTCATAGCAACGTTATTACAAAAATGGATCGATTAGTTTAATAGAGCCATCGGTATTATGCTGCAGCTCCGTCACCTTTACATTGCGCAGGTGGGTTTTGCCCGATATTTGGGTATCATGGTAAAATATATACCATTTGCCTTTTATTTCGATGATAGAATGATGGGTAGTCCACCCCTGTACCGGTTTCATAAATACGCCTTTGTAGGTAAATGGCCCAAGCGGTTTATCGCCTATCGCGTAGCAAAGCAAGTGCGTATCGCCGGTTGAGTAAGTGAAGTAATATTTACCATTGGATTTGTGCATCCATGAACCTTCAAAAAACCGGCGGTCATGATCTTTAGTTAATAACGGTTTGCCCAGGCTATCTAAAATAACAACATCCTTTACCGCGCCATCAAAGCTTTTCATATCAGGTTTTAACAGGGCTACACGGCAGCTGATGGCCGGGGCATCTTCCTGTTTCGAATCGGTTTTTGAGCCATCGGCCTCATATTTTCCGGTCGACCAGCGTTGCAATTGCCCACCCCAGATACCGCCAAAATACATGTAGGTTTTACCATCGGTATCGGTAAACACAGCCGGATCAATGCTGTAGCTTCCGGCAATAGGTTCAGGCTCTGCCTTAAACGGACCCACAGGGCTGGCCGATGTAGCCACGCCGATATGGAAAACGTCTTTTTTATCCTTCACCGGGAAATAAAGGTAATAAGTGCCGTTTTTATAAGCAGCATCGGGCGCCCAAAGCTGGCGGCCAGCCCAGGGAATATCTTTAATATCAAATCCAACGCCATTATCAGTAACCTTGCCACCAATGCTATCCATCGAAAGAATATGATAATCTTTCATGGCAAAATGATCGCCATTGTCATTTTCGGGGATTCCTGCATTGATATCATGCGACGGATAAATATAAATTTTGCCGTTAAACACATGTGCCGATGGATCGGCAGTGTAAATGGAGCTGATAAGCGGTTGCGAAAGGAATTTTACCTTTTTGCCGGTATCTGTTTTACTGCTGTCTGCATCGGCCGCTTTTTTGGTGGGCGGGTCGCATGCACTTAACATGCCTGCAGCTATAAAAAGCGTAATAATTAATTTTGCGGTGGTAAATTGCTTGCTCATTGGCGTTTGGTTTATGGTGATGATTAATTGGTCATGTAATTGCTGCCCCCGATGCCTGGTACATAATAAAACTTCATGTCTTTATAATACGATAGCGGATGTTCCGGCTTTGAATAGGCATTCCCGATAGGCATTTTTGAAAAAGTTTGAAAGTATAAAACACAGGCATCCCGCCAGGTTATGGCTTCTGTTAGCTGAACTTTCATCAACTGCTGTACCTGAACAAAACGTTCGGCGTCTACTTTTCCCCGCATTTTATCCCAGGTTAAACCCATTTGCTTAACAGAATCGGCACCCATATAATAATGGTGAACCATCTCGTCCCATAACGACTTGCCCGAACGCATTTTGTAGGTCCAACTTAAATGGTGGAACCATAAAAGGTATTCATCTGGGCAGGTTTGCAGGTTTTCCCAGTGCGATTGTACCGGCTGCGCATATTGTGATAGCGCATTGCTGCCCGTGCCAGTACGGTTAAACCCAATGCCGGCCGAATCGGCCTTGTGGTAATAAGTGGCATTCCAATCGGGCCGGCCGGCATTATCAACCCATGGGCCGGCGCCATAATGGGTAGATACCCCCATAATATGGTGCAAACCAAGCGGAGTCATATAATTAACTGTATTCTCCCTTGATTGTAGCATGACTTTTTTTATGGGTGATACAAAGCCGGCATCATTTATAAAAGTCATTTTTAGCCAATCGCCGGCAATAGCGGCCGGTGATTGATCGGGGTTCCAGGCCATGCGGCCAAAAGCGTACCAGTTGGCCTGGGCAAAGGGATGACCGCACCAGTTTAAATCGGTGCCAATATTGGCCACACCAGCCATCCCTGTTATTAATTTTTTATTGAAATTACCCTGGAGGATACGTGATACGGTTGAACCCTTCCCCTGCGTGTACGTGTCCGATTGCAGCGTTTCGGCAAATAACGGCGCCTCATAAACCAAATGGGTCGAAAAGCCAAGGTATTCCTGCGTTAGCTGGAATTCCATCATCAGTGCGGTATTGGGCATGGCACCAAATAAGGGGTGGAAAGGTTCCCTCGGCTGAAAATCAATCGGCCCGTTTTTTACCTGGATGATTACATTATCTTTAAACTTCCCATCAAAGGGCTTAAATTCATTGTATGCCTGTTTCGACCGGTCATCGGGCACATTATTATCATACACAAAAGCCCGCCACATTACAATGCCATGGTGCGGGCTCAAAGCATCGGCCAGCATATTGGCGCCATCGGCATGGGTGCGTCCATAGGTTTGGGGCCCAGGCTGCCCTTCAGAGTTTGCCTTCACTAAAAACCCGTCAAAATTGGGAATGTAACTATAAATCTCATCCGCTTTATCCGCCCACCATTTTTTTACATCGTCATTTAACGGATCGGCTGTTTTCAGGTGGCCTAACTCTACCGGACTGCTGAATTTTACCGACAAATAAATTTTAATACCATACGCCCTGAAAACATTGGCCAGCGCCTGTATTTTAATTAAATACTGAGGCGAGAGTATTAACGCATCTGCATTCACATTGTTGATAACCGAGCCGTTGATGCCTATAGATGCATTGGCACGTGCGTAATCAATATACCGCTGGTCTATAATACCGGGCAGCTTATGCCAGTTCCAGATAGATGAACCTGCATAGCCACGCTCTACAGTGCGGTTCAGGTTATCCCAATGATCAAGTACCCGGTACATTATGCGCGGGCGATCTGCCATATTAAGTTTATTGATGGGCTGCCGGGTTTGCAGCAGCTTTAAAAAATTAAAAACACCATACAGCACGCCAACATCGGTTTTGGCTGTAATCAGGATACATTTTTTCTGATTAATAAGCGCCGTTTTTATAAGATACCCTTCGCTGCCTATGCTGTCCGGAACGATAACAGCCAGCCCTTTTAACGATTGCGGTGTGCCAATGATAATTGTTTGCCCGCCTGTTACGGTTTTGGTGTCTGAGGGAAGTGCCGATAACATGCCATCCAACCCCTTTTCCAGCTCGGCCTTAGCAGCCCTTAGCTGATCGGATTCCGCCGGAAAAATCATATACTTCAATTGCTTTTTATAAACCGCTGCAGCCGGCCGGTCGGCAATTTTGTTATACTCAAGCCAAAGTTTATAGCCATCATCGGCACATGCGTTGCTTACCACACCCAATAAAAGCAGGATCAGTAAACACCTATTTTTTTTAAAAAAATATTTGGCCATGGCGTTAATATTTCAGCATTGGTAAAGTTTTTTGCCCGGTTATAAAAACAATAAAATGATGTATTAAAGTTTATGAAAGCACACGTGTGTTACATGCCCCGTCCACAATGGTTTATAATGATTAACCTTTATGCAATCGATTGCAAATATATAAACCTTTATTTATATTTAGCAATTCAAAACCAATTATTCAGTTATTATTAAAATCATTCGGGGCATTTTTACCTATCGGTAGTGGACTGATAATGTACTGACTACCATGCATCGCCATAAAATAAAAAGCGACACAACTAAATTGCCACATGGGTTATTGGCCTCATGGTTAACGAACAAAAGAACATCATCTTGTTTGTACCAGGCATTGCACGCTGGAGGTCTCCCGTACATCTTACCACCCGCCCGCGTTTTACGAATTAGAACTTTGCTCAAGCACTCACTTAATCAGCCCAATCAACTACTCACTACACCTTTTTATCCCCATCTCTAAGCCGCGCAATTCGGCAAGGCCTTTAAGCCTGCCGATTGCTGAATAACCGGGATAAGTGTTGTAATTGAAATCATCTAATAGCTTATGACCATGATCTGGCCGCATGGGGATGGCGGCATCTAATCTGCCTGCATCTTTACGGGCTATTTGTTCGCTAATGATAGCCTTCATCACTTCGTACATATCCACACTGCCTGCTAAATGATCGGCTTCGTAAAAACCGCCATCGGGCAGCCGCTGCACATTGCGCAGGTGCAGGAAATGGATTTTACTACCTAATTCCTTTATAATACGTGGTATATCATTTTTACCGGAAGCGCCCAATGAGCCGGTACAAAGCGTAATTCCATTTGCTATTGACGGACAGCAATTTACGATATCCGTCAAATCAGCCAATGTGGATGCAACACGGGGAAGCCCTAATATCGGGAATGGTGGATCGTCCGGATGGATGCACATTTTAATGCCTAACTTTTCTGCATGCGGAATGATGGCCCTTAAAAAGTAGAACAAATTTTCTTTTAAAGCCAGGGCATCTACCTCACTATACTTGCGCAGGTGCTGTTTAAATTCATTGATGGTAAAAACTTCTTCGGTGCCAGGCAGGCCAGCTAATATAGTATTGGTTAACAGTAGCTTATTGCTATCACTAAGACTATCCAGATAAAGTTTCGCTGCTTGTTGCTGTTCGGGGTTAAAATCATTAAACGCTCCCTCACGTTCTAAAATATACAGATCAAATGCCGCCAAAGCCGTAGCGTTATACAATAATGCCGATGCACCATTGGCTAAGCGGTAATCAAGATGGGTACGCGTCCAGTCGAGTACGGGCATAAAGTTGTAGCATACGGTTAGCATTCCTTCGGCTGCCAAATTGGTAAGGGTTTGCTTGTACTTGTCAATATACCGGTCGCGATCAGGGCTTCCGGTTTTGATACTTTCATGGATATTCACACTTTCAACCACAGCCCAGCTAAAACCTTCTTTGTTGACTATTTCCCGCCTTTTCCTAACCTCCTCAACACTCCAAACATCACCGCATGGCACCTGGTGTAGCGCCGTTACTATACCTTTGGCACCCGTTTGTTTTATCGCACTTAAAGCAACAGCATCTTCGGGCCCAAACCACCTGAACGTTTGTAGTAAATCTGGTATCATAGTATTTGATATTGGCATAATAGGGCCTAAATTTATGCAATCGATTGCCAAAAATTAGCTAAATAAGCATTTAATTTTTACATTTATCCATTAAATAATCAGTTGGCCATTTATGGCACGTTACGCAGTTAGTTTTAAGCGCTTTAATTAAACCCATGCCTGGCAGCGAAAAAGAGATTACCATTTACGATATAGCCAAAAAGCTCAATGTTTCGGCAGCTACAGTAAGCCGTGCACTCCAGGATCATCCACGGGTAAACAAAAACACCAAAAAGATGATTGTTAAGGCCGCCGAAGAAATGGGCTACCGTTCCAACTCCTTTGCCAGCAACTTACGCCGCAAAAACAGCAATATCATCGGTGTAATTGTACCAAGGCTCAATAGCAGTTTTACATCCGATGTAATAGCGGGGATAGAGAAAGTAGTGAACGATAATGATTATAACCTCATCATCAGCCAATCATTGGAAACAATGAAAAAAGAAATTAATAACGCGAAGGCAATGCTAAATAACCGGGTTGATGGCCTGCTGGTTTCGTTAGCCTATGATACCACCAATATTGAACACTTTGAACCGTTTATAAAACGCAGGATCCCGGTAATTTTCTTCGACCGGGTGTTTGAGCATGATCATTATCCGCAAATTTATATCGATAATTTTAAAGCAGCTTACGAAATTACAAGCCATCTTATTGAGCAGGGCTGTAAGCGGATAGTTCATATTACTGCCAATGTTTTACGAAATGTGTATTCTGAAAGGCTACGGGGGTATAAAGCAGCGCTGGAAAAACACGGCATTCAATTCGACGAAAGCTTACTGTTCATTAATGATCTTAGCGCCAAAGCATCGGCCATAACCGCCCAGGAAATACTAAAAATGAACCCGCTGCCCGATGGCATATTCTGCGCTAACGACGCGAGCGCGGTAAGCTGCATACAAATACTCAAAAAAGCAGGGATAAAAATACCCGGAGATATTGCCGTTGCGGGTTTTAACAACGACCCGGCATCGTGTGTAATTGAACCCAATTTAACCACCATCAACTATAAAGGATTTGAAATGGGCGAAGTTGCGGCCAATTTGCTCATCAACCATTTGGTGAACAAAAACGACCTGCAACAAACCCATAGCCTGATATTAAGATCGGAGTTGATTATAAGAGAATCATCGGTAAGGAAAAAGCAAACAGGCGATTAAAAATAGAGTCAAGAGGTTAGAGTCAAGAATCAAGACAACCTTATGAATAGTTTAGATTTTTACATTAACCTTTACCTCTTGGCTCTTTTTAACGGTAATATTAAAAATAGAGTCAAGAGGTTAGAGTCAAGAATCAAGACAGCCTCGCCTTATGGATAGTTTAGGTTTTTACATTAACCTTTTAGGTAAACACCAGACAATGGATAGCAAATTATTGCTTGTCTTTGATTATCGCTTCAAAATCTTAGCTCTTAGCTCTTTTTAACGGTAGTATTTTATCATGGAATCAAAAACAAAACTCGCCATAGTTACAGGAGGCGCATCGGGCCTGGGATTAGCCACGGCAAAAAAATTTATTGAACAAGGCATCAGGACGATTATCATTGGCCGTGATGAGCAGAAACTGGCTAATGTGGCTCATGAACTTGGCGAACTTTGCAGTTATAAACAGTACGATTTGAGCCAAACCGCTGGGATACCGGCTTTAGTAGCGTCAATTGTGCAGGAATTTGGCCCACCCGATATACTGGTGAATAACGCCGGCATCAACCATAAAAAGCCGTTTACAGAGGTTACCGACGATGATTTTCAGCAAATTATACAAACAAACCTGGTGGCCGTATTTGCACTGAGCCGCGAAGTTGTAAAAGCTATGCTGAAGGTGGGCAGCGGCAGCATTGTTAACGTAAGTTCAATGGCGGCGCAGTACGGCATTCCTTATGTGATAGCTTACACCGCATCAAAAACCGCTATTGAAGGCATGACCCGCGCCATGGCTACCGAACTTTCGCCGCAAGGCATCCGGGTTAATTGCGTGGCGCCGGGTTTTATCGCTACAGATATGTCGGCAAAGGCATTGGATAATGATCCCGCCAGGAAGCAAAAAGTTTTAGGCCGCACCCCCATGGGCAAACTGGGCGAACCTGCTGACATTGCCGAGGCCATTTATTATTTAGCCACAGATAGCGCCAAATATGTAACCGGCGTAATATTGCAGGTAGATGGCGGGAATTCGATTGGGTTTTAAATAGTTTTCACCTTCCTGCTTTCGCCCTTATTATTCAAATTATTATCTCAGCTACATCAGCACACATTTGCAAACCTGTCCGATTGGGCAGCAGGCTTATCATTTTTGCTGCCCGGTTTTGATGTAGGTGGCAACATCAACCATTGGGGCAACCCAAATGTCCTTTTGATGCTGTTTAAGGTAGTGCAGCAACTTACTGTGCGCATCCAGGCTAACGTTAAGGTTATGCCCGCCCCCAACACCATGAAATAAAAACACCAGCAACGTGCGCGATTGCATGGCCTGTTTAACCAGGTTAATTAAATAATCGGCAGATTGCCCGTTAATCATAAAACTATCAATGTTATCCAGGTTTACCTGTTTTAATGCCTGTAGTCCCGGGACAACGCCGCGTGCGCCTGCAAAATCATTTTTAAGGTAATCGTAAAAATATTTATCCCCTATTTTAAGATCGCCGCATGGGAATGCAAAGGTACGCGCCGCTTTGCCGTCAATCGCTTTAAGCAGGGTATTGGTTGCTTTTATTTCTTTAACGGCACGTTCAAGCGAGTATTTGCTAAGGTCTGTTTCGGCGGTTACAAAGCCGCGGCCCGGCAAACTGCCATCGCAGGGATGATAAAGAGAATGATTGCCCAACTCGTGGCCATGCGCCGCAGCTTTTCGCCATTCTGCCATCCGGTTTACCACAACCGGCGATGAGCCGATAAGGTAAAATGTCCCTTTCAAGTTGAGCGAGTCGAGCGCAGGCAGTACGTTATCAAGGTCAACATCAATTGCGTCATCGTAGGTTAATACAACTGCGCACTGTTTATTATTCCACAAGGGCTTAACCTGCGACCTTGAAGTTAGCGCAAACAGTAGTAAAAAAAATAGGATAGCGTATTTGACTGGTTTCATTTAATATTCCGTTTTTTTGATTTGGTTATTTAGCCGCGGGATTGCCTGCCTTCTCCTGCTCCATCATTTTTTTAGCCCAGGCAATAAAGTATTTTACGTTGGGGGCATCGGTATGGCCGCCATCGTGCTGCCGCCAGGCCAGTGCACCATCCAGCATCCCGGTGTTTACCGGCGGCATTTTTTCTGTTTTGTAATCGTCTGTTACGCCGATATCTTTTACGCCCAGTAATTTAAAAACCGACCCGGCGGCAACGGTAGCCATATAACTCCCCTGCTGATCCAGCCATTTGGCGTCGCCCTGTTCTGGAATGCCGTAGCTGATAAATGTAAGCCTTGGCGCGCAAAGGGCTATCAGTTCATGCGCATCTACGGGTAAGTCCTTTGCTGTTTTAGCGCCAAAGGTGGCCTCGCTGGCCCCGTATTTCATAAAGTTACCTGCCATCCAATAATACTCGCCGCCGGTTAAACTTTCAACCGCTTCGCCAAAATTGCGGCGGTGTAATTTGGCGCCGCCCTCGCCAGACGAACCGATGAGGCCCATGGCAAAGCGCTGCTCAAAAGCCAGCGTAACCAATGCGGCTTTGCCATAGCGCGATACTCCTTCAATGCCCACGTGTTTGGCATCAACGGCGGGTTCGGTCTCCAGGTAATCCAAAGCCCTTGCTGCGCCCCATGACCAGGCGCGTAAGGCACCCCAATCATCTGGTTTACGGGGTTTCCCTTTATTTACCAGGCCAATAATACCTTTGGTTAGCCCCTCTGCATTATCTGCCTGTATCGATGAAGGATCAATCAGCACATAACCCCAGCCATTGGCTATCAGCTGCATGGCCGTAGGCGGATCGCCCTTTATTACCGGGAAACCACCCGGCCCAAACGGCGATTGCTCGGGCACCGGGTTATAAGCGGGATATTGCTCAAAAATGGCTTTCAGCTCCGGGTGTTCTTTTACAAGTAACTCCTTCAAAGCGCTGTTTATCTTTTCCAGGTCAGCAGGCGATGGTTGCGCCGGCGCCGGAAGCGCACTGCGGGCAAACATCATTAGTACAGGAACAGGGCCCTTGGCAAAGGCAGGCAGTACCAGTGTCATTTCAATGTTGACGTTGATTGAGGGGCATCCGGTATTATCAACATGCCCTATCAGTTGTTTGGCTATCACGGGATAAAAACCCACACGTTCTTTATCTGTCACCTTAACCGTCCAGGTTACTTTGGGTACATTAGCCGGGATCCTGCCGTAAACTTCACGCTCCATATCCTCTATAATTTCGGGGCGGCGTTGTTTCCACCACACATCGGCAGTGGTTACTTTTTTACCATTTTTAAGGGTAAGGGCATCCGGTAAACCGGGGAAAGGGTTGGCTAAGGCCTCATTATAGTTAGCGTGATTAGGGGCATTCTCATCACCACTTGGGCCATTACGCAGTGTTTTAATACCCAACTGTTTCATCATATCCTGATGATCCTGTTCGGCCGTAAAATTTACCGGGGCCGGGCTTTGGGCACTAACCATTACGGGCAATGCGAGTAAAAAAAAGAAAATGGCAGCTTTCATTTTTATGGGTTTTATATAGTGAATTATGGCTTATCAGTACGAAAAGGCGATGCGGGCAAACCTTCTTTGTTATACAGGTTGGCCCCATCGGGGTTATCGGCCCAGGCATACCTTACATATAATGGCGTTGGTACCCTATCGCTCCAAACCAGCACCTTATCGTCCTTAATAACGGCACTGGCCCAAACAAACTTTTTGTCGGCACCGGCTACAGCAAATTGTGATAGTTCATCCCCATTTTTAGCAACAAGCCCAGTGCCTGTATACTTAAATGTTAGTTCAATTTTATTCCCATCTACCCTTGCCGATTGATAAACCGGACCACAAGGCATTATATTGCTATCACCATAAGCTACATTTTCGGCAGCCATGGCCAGGCGTTCACCTACCGTTTTTTTATTAAGCGGATGAATATCGTTCCATTCGCCGGCATCAATAGTTACAGCCATGCCTGTGCCGGGTAAGGCAAGCGCCTCCAGTTGCCCCTCCCGTAATTCGGCCCAGTCACTTTCGGCCGGAGCGTATTGCGCCTCATTGAAATTTGGCAGCTGGGCATATACAAACGAAAGGTTGCCCTGTTGCCATTTATCGCGCCAGTCGGCAATAAGGGCTTTTAATAAAACGCCGTATACTTTTGCGCTATTGGCGTTACTTTCGCCCTGGTACCAGGCAAGCCCTTTGATGGTGTAGTTAATAACCGGCGCAACCATGGCGTTATAAAGGCCGGTCGGTTCATTTTGGGCAATAAACTCGGCAACGGGCTTAACCGGCTCAAACACCTGCCCTACTTTATACTGCCAATCGCCGCGCAGGTCGATGGTGTCTGCCGCCACGCTCAGGTAATATCTTTTATCGGGCACAAAACCGCCTTTGTCCGCGGTATTTACCACCCGCACAATTATTATATTTTTGCCCGGCTTCAGCAACCCCGCCGGTACATTATAACGCCGTGGCGGATACTGGTAGGTAATGCTACCTACAAGCTTGCCATTAATATAAGTTTGATCGGCGTCAATTATTCTCCCTAAAAACAATTTAGCTGCTTTGCCATCAAAAGATGCCGGCAGATTTACTTCTTTACGAAACCAAACCACACCATTCAGGCCTTTAACGCCCTGGTCGGCCCAGTAACCAGGTAGCCAGTAATGGTGCCAGTTATGCGGCACGTAGGCGGTATCGTACCATGGTTTAATTTCTGTTAAGCCCTCATCAATTCCTAAGGCGGATGTATTGAGCGGATTATTGGGCGGCAAATGCTTTTTTAAAACGCTATCCATAAAAACGGCATCGCCAAATTGCTTTACCCGTTCATGATAGGGTTTGATATTCCTGAGTCCCTGTTCACTAATCCAGGCTTCTATAGGTGTGCCCCCTACGCTTGAATTAATGATGCCTATTGGCACATGGTATTTTTGATAAAGCCGTTTGGCAAAAAACCAGGACGTAGCGCCAAAACCCAGCACTGTTTCCCGATCGGCCTTTACCCATTTTCCGGGTAACAGGTTGGTGTGTTGTTTAGTTACATCGGCCTCGGTTTTCACAAAAAAGTTCCTGATTTGCGGGTAATTGGCAGTAGCTATCTCATCGGGATATTTTTCCTTTACCCGCTCCATTTGTAATGCCATATTTGATTGGCCCGAACAAAACCAAACGTCGCCAACTAAAATATCGCTGATGGTGATAAGGTTGTTACCCTGTATGTCCATTGTGTAGGGCCCGCCCGCGGGCATTGCCGGTAAAACAACTTTCCATGAGCCATTTTTATCGGTAACCGCACGGAAAACCTTATGCTGAAATTCAATGCTGATCTTTTCGCCTGCATCCGCCCAACCCCATATATTCACATGTGTATTGCGCTGCAGCACCATGCCGTTTGCAACCAGCTGCGGCAGCCGCACCAAAGCATAGGCAGGCAATATAAAACTGGTGCACAGCGCAATAAGCAATAGCTTCACTGAATTCATAACTTGCTGGAACTTTTAGTTTGGAGGTTTACCTTTACGAAGTAACAAATAAAAAAAGATTTGCGCAATCGATTGCACAAATCTTTTTCAAAAACCAACATACATATTAATACCTGATGATTTGCATGTAGGCGGGCAACAGCGGCAGGCATTGGCCTTAACGGCAATTGATGCGGCTACGTGTTTGTAGAAAACGGTGATTAATATGACTTTACGAAAGGTTTATATCTCCCTTACATCAGCAGCGCCAACCCAGCCTTCATTGCCGTTGGCCAGTTTAATTTTTATCCAGCTGGCATTTTTATCAAGAATATTGACCTTAGTACCCTCATGAAGTACAAATCCATTTTTTGCGGTGTTAGAGGGTGCGTTTTTAACGTTTACCGATGAATTGAAGATAATACCGTCATGATGTGCATCAAAATAGGCTGCCTGCCTGCCCGAAATAAAAATAGTGCCGATACCCAGCAACAACAGCAAAATAGCCGAGTAAAACGATATCTTTTTTACCATCACTGAGCCCGAAAACCTGTAAAGGATAAGTAAGCATGAAGCTCCTATAAAAAGCAGCACACTGAAAACTGCAAGTGTATTGGTTGGTAAAGCAAGTATAAAGCCAGTCCACCATTTGGTGATAAAAAACTCGGGAACTGCTTCAATTTTATCGGTAGTTTTTGAATTGGCAAACTGAATGTTTATACGGATATCTTCGTCGCCCGGCGATAGCCTGTGTGCTTTTTCATAATATAACAATGCGGGTGCTATATCGCCATTTTTATAATAAGCATTACCCAGGTTAAAGTAAAGGCTGGCCGATTGATAGCCATCATCAACCATTTTTTGATAGGTAGCCGCGGCCTCTTTATAATTCGCCTTTTGGTACAGGTTATTACCTTTCTTAAACAGGGCCGGGCCTGCATCATCGCTAAAAGCCAGCAATGGCGCTACAATCAACAGCAACAGGTATATCAGGCGCTTTAGCATGTTATATTTTATCTTCAATGTTATTGATCATGTTTTTTGCTTTATCAAACACCTCCTGCTCCGATATGCCCGAAACCGGGGCAAAGCGGGCCATATCGCAAAGGTCTAATGTTTCCAGCAATTCGTTTATAGTTGGCTCGTCCAATTCCCGGGCCTTCAGTTCGGTAGCTATTTTTTCGCGGTTCAGGTCGGCAGCGGCAATATTCAGCTTGTCGCTTAGGTAGCCGTACAGTCCTTTAAACACATTTTCATAAAATACCGGCTTGTTGTTTGCCGATAGCTGCGCTTTGGCGCTGGCCAGGTGTTTAGCTGCAATTTTACCCGCCTTGCGGCTTTTTACCTTCACCACGTCGCTGTTCTTCATTTCATATACTTTGCCATAAACTAAAGCACCAACAAACAGCAGTGGCCCCAGCAACAGCAGGAAATAATACAATCCCGACCCGTAAAAGCCTTCATCATCTTTGCTGATATCGCTCCCATCCGTTTTAATGTATCGGATATCTTTATTCAACAATTTAACATCCTGTTTATCGGCGCCAATGGAGGTAACGTTATTTTCGGTTGCACCTTTGGCCACATTAATGGTGAAGCCTTTGGTTTGCTGGCTTACATATTTGCCTGCCGATAAATCATAGTACGAAAACTTAATAGGATCGATATTGAATTTGCCGCCATGGCGTGGTATCAGCAGGTAATTGTATACCCTGGTGCCCGATTCACCATTTTCAGTATCAGTTATCGTATCGGTTACCTTAGGGTCGTACTTATCAAAATCAAGCGGAAACTCGGGCGCTATGGGCTTCAGCAGTTTTAGGTTGCCCTTGCCACTTAGTATAATTTTGTAGTTGAGGGGCTCGTTGGATTTAAGATCTGTTTTATCAACCGATGTGCTTATCGAAAAACGGCCAACCGCGCCGCTAAATCCGGCAGGCTTGCCGCTTTCGGGCAATGGTTTTACGTGGATAACTACGGGGCTGCTTTTAATTTTGTATTTAACATCATTGTAGCTGCCACCACCAAAAAAGTTATCAAAAGGATCGGCCGATTGTACGGTTTCGCGCACAATAAAATCCATGATCATCGGGTCGATGGTGATATTGCCGGCACGCTCAGGGAAAAGGATGCTTTGCTTTATTTCGGTTACGTTGTACTTTATACCTTTTATGGTTTCAATACGCCATTGAACGGCGTTGGGGTTATTTGCACTTTTAATTTCCTGGCTATAAAAACCATTCTGGTCCGACATTTTTTCCAGCTCGCTGCCAACCAGCGCCACCCTGGTGTAAAGGCGGTAGCTTAAAGTGAGCTGCTCGCCTATATAGGCATTGGTTTTATTTACATCAGCCCTTATAAAAAGGTCTCTATTGATATCTTTTGAGTGGCCGGCCACAATGCCCTTGCCCTGGGCTTCGGCCTGTAGTTGCTGCTGCCTTTGCGCTGCATTAGTTTGCGCGGCCGACATCCCCCTTACTACCTTTATTTTAATGGCACTGGTGCTCAGCTGTTTGCCATTTACAATAATTGTTGCCGGGCCTATGGTAAAAACACCTTCTTTAACTGGTACCAAGTCATAACTATAGGCCATGCTTGATGATGAAGCGCCATTAATTACGGTCATACTCTGGGAGACATTTGGTCCCGAAACCACTAAAAAGCCATTAAAGTTTGGCGGCACAAATCTTTCGCCGTTGCTGTTTATGGTAAATGTAACCTCGAATTGCTCGGTAGTACCCACTTCGGTTTTATTAACAGAGGCGGTGAATTTTACACCCTGCGCAAAAAGCACCGTTGTACAAAACAGCAGGAGCAACGATATGTAGTACTTTAACTTCATGTGCTATAAATATAAGGCTTACCAGTCTTTTGAAATATTGGTTCTGGCGCCTTTTAACTTCTTATTTTTCAATTTGTCCTGCGTTGCTTTCTCGTCGTTTTTCAGGGCTTCCAGCATACGCTCGGCATCATCTTTTGATACATTGTTGGGCTGCGGCTGTTGTTGCTGCTGGTCCTGCGGATCTTTATTATCAGGCTTGTTCTTATCCTTATTGTCTTTGTCCTTTTTATCCTGATCTTTCTTGTCCTGGTCTTTTTTATCTTTATCCTTATTCTTGTCGTCCTTGTTTTTATCCTTGTTCTTGTCTTTATCTTTATTCTTATCGTTTTTGTTCTGGTTCTTTTTATCGTCCTGTTGCTTCTTTAGCATTTTTTGGGCATATGACAGGTTGTAGCGGGTTTGCTCATCGTTAGGATTATTAAGCAATGATTTTTTATAGGCGGCAATACTCTCGTCCAGTTTTTTGTTTTCCAATAAGGAGTTGCCTATGTTATGGTAAGCATTTGCCAATACCTGCTTGTCTTTTGATGTTGCTGCTATTTTGGTAAACTGCTGTTGTGCATCCTCAAACTTTTTTTGTTTGTATAAGGCATCGCCCAGGTTAAAATTACCTTCAACCGTTTTGTTGTTGGATTTAGCCAGCGCTTTACGGTAGTTATCCTCGGCCTGTTTATAATTTTTAGCCTGGTAAAGCTGGTTACCTTTCCTGATGTCCCTTTTTTCCTGCTGGGCAAAAAGGAATGAAGCCTGCAGTACTAATAATACAACTATAATTAATTGCTTCATGGCTTTTTAACTTCAAATAATTTAATCCCGCTTAAACGCATGTTTTTACGGTTTGATATAAAGAACTCAACCAGCAGCAACACAAAGGCAATGGCCAAAAAGAACTGAAAACGATCTTCAAAATCCTTGAACGACCGGCTATCAACCGTTTTGCGCTGCAATTTATTAATCTGGTCCATTACAATGCCCAGGCCGCTGTTGGAGTTATTGGCGCGCACGTAAACGCCACCGCCTGCGGCCGAAATCTCTTTACACATATCCTCGCTCAGTTTACTTACCACTTGCTGGCCGGTTTCATGGTCCATATGGAAACCTGTTTGGTGTCCCTGCTCGTCATACACCGGTATAGGCGCGCCGCTTTCCGATCCTACACCAACCACATTTACAGATACATCTTTTGATTTGGCTGCCGCCGCGGCTTCAACAGCGTTATCCTCGTGGTTTTCACCATCAGTAATAACAATCATGGCCTTGCCGGTACCATTTTTAAAATCGAACGATTGCATTCCCAGGTCAATAGCCGCGCCAATGGCTGTACCCTGCGTTGGCACCATTTCGGTATTAATGGTACTCAGGAAAAGCTTGGCTGCCGAGTAGTCGGTGGTTATAGGCAACTGTACATAGGCCTGGCCGGCAAATACAATGATACCAATACGGTCGTCATGCATACGGTCAATCAGCTGGGCAATGGCGCGTTTGGCATTTTCCAGGCGGCTTGGGGCCAAATCCTGGGCCAGCATACTGTTTGATACATCAAGCAGTATCATTAAATCGGCACCTTTGCGTTTTACTTCCTCGGTTCTTGAACCAATTTGCGGGTCGGCTATGCCGATGATGAGCATGGCGTAGGCCAGCAAAAAGAAAATGAACTTAAGCCACGGCCTTGATAATGATACCTGCGGCATCATCATCATCACCACTTTTTTATCTCCTAATGACGAGATGGCTTTCTTTTTCCAGATGCTTACCGCCAAAAACGCGATGATAAACACCGGGATGATTACCAGCCCCCATAAATATTCTATATGTGCAAAACGTAGCATCTGTTAGGTTAAAGCCCCTTTAAACAGGGTGTTTTTTAATATAAATTCCAACGACAGGAAAGCCAACGCTATAATTGCCCAGGGTAAAAACAGTTCTGTTTTTTTGTGATACTGGGTAACGTCAATTTTGGCTTTTTCCAGCTTGTCAATCTGCTCGTAAATATTTTTAAGTGTTTCGTTATTGGTAGCTCTGAAATATTTACCACCGGTTAGGCTGGCAATTTTTGATAACGTGCCCTCGTCAATTACCACAGGCATTTTTTGATATTGTATCCCCGCCGGTGTTTGTACCGGGTAGGGTGCAAAACCATTGGTACCCAGCCCCACTGTATACACCCGTACGCCAAACTGGCGGGCAATTTCGGCGGCGGTTATCGGCGGTATCGAACCCGCGTTGTTTGATCCGTCTGTGAGCAATATAATTACCTTACTTTTTGCCTGGCTGGTTCGCAGGCGGTTTACCGCGGTTGCCAACCCCATACCAATGGCGGTACCGTCGGTTATCATGCCGTTACGTACATCGGCAAAAAGGTTTATCAATACGCTATGGTCAATTGTTAACGGGCATTGTGTAAAGCTCTCGCCGCTAAATATCACCAGGCCTATGCGGTCGTCCGGGCGGCCTTTTATAAAATCGATGGCAATTTGTTTACCGGCTTCCAGGCGGTTGGGCTTAAAATCTTCGGCAAGCATACTGCCCGAAATATCTGAAGCAATGATGATATCAATACCCTCGGTAGTACTGTTTTGCCAGCTTAATGACGATTGAGGCCTGGCCAGCGCAACAATCATAGCCGATAAGGCCAACGACCGTAACACGATACTACTATGCCTGAATTTTGGCAGCGTGCTTTTTTTTAGGGTAAAGCCCCGCAGGGTAGGCACATTCAGGTTGCCCTGCAGTTGGCGTTGTTTCCATATATACCAGCCAACCATAAGGGGTAAGCTGATGAACAGCCAAAAAAATCCCGGGTGGGCAAATTCTATTCCTTTAAACCAGCTCATTTACCCTCCTCTTGTTTATCGGCCAGTGGCTGGTATGCCTGCTGGGTTTTGTTTACAAAGCTGATGGCATTATCCATACTTTGTTCGTTTTCAAAA
Source organism: Mucilaginibacter sp. P4_C11 (assembly GCF_056402115.1). NCBI lineage: Bacteria > Pseudomonadati > Bacteroidota > Sphingobacteriia > Sphingobacteriales > Sphingobacteriaceae > Mucilaginibacter > Mucilaginibacter sp. P4_C11. The sequence goes on from NZ_JBFUIA010000008.1 coordinate 175,511, forward strand.
TGCAGCGGTTTTTCCTTGGCAAATTTCACCAAATCGGCAAGTATCAATACCTGGTGCAGCAGGTTTTTGTTATCGTCGGTAATATCCAGCGTGCGCAGGCTTGCAAAAATCTCGTCGGATGTTTGCTCATGGGTTTTTATGCCATAGCGCTTCTCTAAATATTCGCGCAGTATTTCGCTCAGCTCAATATGGTATAATTTAACATCCTGCTCGTAAGCTTTCTTACCGCGCAGCTCCTGTAGTTTTTGCAGGGCGATGATGTGCGGCGGCACTTTTGGTTTTGGCGGCTCAACTACCACTATCTTTTTAGGCCTGCTTACAAAATAGTAAATAATGCCCGCAATAATAAGCAGTACCAAAAAGCCAATGGTAACCCATTGCCAATTATCACGCAGCCAATCAAAAAACGAATAACTAACTACAAGCGGCTGCTTAATATCATAAAATCCCTTGGTGGTATCAACAGCAACGGTTTGCACGGTTAGTGTTAATGGCTGCGTATAAACCGGGCCTGTTGTGGTTTTAAACGCATAGGAAGGAATTACATACGCCCCACTATCAAACGCTGTAATGTTGTAGGCACGATGAATGGTTTCGATACTTTGATCCTGCTTGTCAAAAACAGTATCGGCCTTACTGCTTACAATCTGAATTTTGCCGGCAATGGAATCAACCAGCGCCGGGAACTCTATTTTATCCTTTATGCTATGCCTGATGCTTAGGTTAAGCTTGGTTTGCTGGCCAATTAAAATGGTGGCCTTATCCAGTTTTGCCTCGGCCTGCGGGGCCTGGGCAAAAGCGGTATAAAAAGTACCTGTAAGCAGCAATACCAGGAAATATTTAAAACACTTGATCATCTCCTGCCTTCCCGTTTTTTAAATAGTGTCATTAATGGTTTTACGTATGATTCGTGTGTGCCGATGCTGGTAAAATCAACACCGCATTTTTTAAAAGTATCGCCCATGGCAATGGTGCGGTTGCGGGCCTCGAGGCTGAATGCATAGCGCACCTCCTCGTCAGCCGTATTTATCCATACTACTTCGCCGGTTTCCTCGTCCTTCATCGGGATGAGGCCCAGGTTAGGGAATACTTCTTCATGTTTATCAAACAGCCTCACAGCAATGATATCGTGTTTTTTGTTGGCTATTTTCAGCTCGTTTTCAAATGCCGGGCTTATAAAATCCGACAGGATAAAGGCGGTGCATTTCTTTTTAATAACGCTGGTAAAGTACTTTAACGCCACGCCAACGTTGGTGCCTTTATTTTCGGGCTTAAAATCAATCAGCTCCCTGATGATCATCAATATGTGCGACCGCCCTTTTTTTGGCGGGATGAATTTTTCTATCTTATCGCTAAAAAATATCACCCCAACTTTATCGTTGTTCTGGATGGCCGAAAATGCAAGCACGGCGCAAAGCTCGGTAGCCAGGTCCTGCTTTTGCTGCCCCTGGGTGCCAAAGTTTTCAGATCCGCTCACATCCATCAGCAGCATTACGGTAAGCTCGCGCTCCTCATCAAACACCTTTACGTAAGGGTGGTTAAAACGCGCGGTAACGTTCCAGTCGATAGTACGTATCTCGTCGCCAAGCTGGTACTCGCGCACCTCGCTAAAGGCCATACCCCGCCCCTTGAAAGCCGAATGATATTCGCCCGAGAATAAGTGGTTACTTAAACCCCTCGTTTTTATCTCAATCTTCCGTACTTTTTTTAAAAGATCCTTGGTTTCCATAAGAGGCCCCCTCTAAATCTCCCCCTGAAGGGGGAGACTTTTGAAAAGTATATTTTTTAATTTAAACTAATGTCATTTCGAACGATAGTGAGAAATCTTATACGCCCTGCTTGCGGACTTTGCCTTATACGCCCTGTTCGCAAACTTTGCTATACGAATTGCATGCGTGCATAGTCTTACAAGATTTCTCTTTCGCTCTCCCCCCTCATCCCCCTCCGCTCTATCGAAATGACAATGGCGAAGATGTGCGGTGGTACCTTTTCCTCCCTCTCCTTTGGAGAGGGGCGGGGTGAGGCTCCTTACGGTACCTCTATCGCGTTCAATATTCCGGTAATAATATTTTCGCTGGTGATGTTTTCTGCTTCGGCCTCGTAGCTTAAGCCAATACGGTGGCGCATTACATCGTGGCAAATAGCACGCACATCCTCGGGTATTACGTAGCCCCGGCGTTTAATAAAAGCATAAGCTTTTGCTGCCAGCGCTAAACTGATACTTGCCCTTGGCGATGCGCCAAAAGTGATGAGGTTTTTGTAGTGAGCCAGTTTGTACTGCTCGGGGAAACGGGTAGCGAAAACAATATCGATGATGTACTGCTCAATTTTTTCGTCCATGTAAACCTCACGAACTATTTTACGGGCACGTACAATTTCTTCGGGTTTAATAACAGGTGATGGTTTTGGCATACCGCCTGGTAATATGCTTGACCGGATAATCCTTTTTTCTTCTTCACGCTCGGGGTAAGTAATTACCACTTTCAGCATAAAACGGTCAACCTGTGCTTCGGGCAGCGGGTAAGTGCCCTCCTGCTCAATTGGGTTTTGGGTGGCCAGTACCAAAAACGGGTTTGGCAGCGGGAAGGTATTATCGCCAATAGTTACCTGGCGCTCTTGCATAGCCTCTAAAAGTGCACTTTGCACTTTGGCAGGTGCACGGTTAATTTCATCGGCCAAAATAAAGTTGGAGAACAATGGCCCTTTACGAACAATAAATTCTTCTTTCTTTTGGTTGTAGATCATGGTACCAACCAAATCGGCAGGTAATAAATCGGGCGTAAACTGGATGCGGCTGTAATCGGCCTGGATACATTTGGCCAGTGTGTTGATAGCCAAAGTTTTTGCCAGCCCCGGAACACCTTCCAGTAAAATATGCCCATCGGCTAATAAACCGATCAGCAAACGTTCAACCATATATTTTTGCCCCACGATCACTTTATCCATCTCCATCTTAAGCAGATCGATAAATGCGCTTTCGCGTTGTATCATTTCATTAAGCGCCCTGATATCTGTTGAATACGATGTGCTGCCGGTAACAGCGCCCGATGAAACATTTTCTGTACTACTTTTAAATTCTTCCATGAACCTTTTTTATTTCGAGAGCAAACTTAAACACACAAACTTTTTTCTGCTAAAAAAATTCCACGTTTAATTGTTAAAATTTGTTAAATCTTTAAGTGTTAGCTGTAAATATAGGTTTTTTATCGGGGTTGGGGGATCTGGGGGTCGGAGGTCTGATGCCTGGGGTCGGAGGTTGGGTTGCGGGGCTCGTGTTGCGGGTTGCCAGGTTTGGGGTTGCCAGGTTTGGGGTTGTAGAGCGGCGGACTTACTCTTCAAAAGACGCCGGTTATTTTGACCTGGCACACATTTGCCGTATTGTAACACTTAAAAGCCCGCAAAACAGGCTTCAATTTATAGCACAAAACGCCATTGCTTTACATCGCAATGGCGTTTTGTGCTATCAGGTAGCAAGAGGTTGTTAAGCCTTTTCTGTTTTTGATTTTTGGTTAATCCCGGCCTCAGCTATTTTGGTAAGCAGGCTGTCGCAGTTTTTTTCTTCCTGTAAGGTCGAGTCCAAAAGTTCTGCGGCTTCATTATAGCCTAATACTGCAGCTAATGTTTTGAGCGTTCCGTACGAAGCAATTTCATAATGCTCAATTTTTTGAGCTGCCGAAATGATACCTGCATCGCGGGTGATGCTGCCTTTTTCAGTTTCGGAGATAATTTCTTCACCTTCTTTAAGTAAACCGGCCATCGCTTCGCATTTTACAGCTACAGCTTTTTCGTCTATCGATGCAAAAGCATCTTCCAGGCGGGTAATTTGTCTTTCGGTTTCACTTAGGTGGTTTTCAATAGCGGCACGCAATTCATCAGATGTTGCGGCTTTTGCCATTTTTGGCAATGCTTTTGCCAAATGTTTTTCGGCCCAGTAAATGTCTTTCAGTTCATCAATAAATAATTCATTCAATGCCGAGTCCTGTACATCTAATGTTTGCTCAGGAGCCTTTGTTTTGGTAGTTGCCATGGTAAATGTTTTTTAAGTTATGTGCTGATCTAAATACAAAGGCGATGCCAAGTTTAGTTATTTGTAAATAATATTAATTACTATGAAATAAACCATATAAAAACATTTACTTTAGGCGATATATGGGTTGTTTTGAAAACTACTGGTGTATTAAAATTAGTACCCTGTGTAATTAAAGAACCTTCAGCACCATACCCGCGACTATTAGCGGCACTCCTTAACAAGTAGTTTATGGTGTTGTAAAACCGGAATCACATATATTCCTGTATAATTGTTATTATTGCGGCAATGGGTTTTTTACAGCTGCCCGGCCTGGGTAAAGTACATTTTCATGAATATGGCACCGGGAAACAACCGTTACTTGCTTTCCATGGTTATGGCATGACCGGCAAGCAGTTCCACGTGCTCGAAAAATCGCTGTTAACCAGGTATCACGTTTACGGTTTTGATCATTTTTTTCATGGCGAGAGCCGTTTAGATGGCTGGACCGATAAACAGATCCGCGCCGGCATGACCAAACAAATGATGTACAATTATTTGCAGGAGTGGTTTAAAATTTATGGCGAGCAGCGAATTTCTGTATTGGGTTATTCACTGGGTGCAAGCCTTGCGCTTACCCTGGTTGAGGAGTACGCCCATTTAATTGACGATATAATACTGATGGCGCCCGACGGGCTTACCAAGCGTACCGGTTTTCATATTATAACCCACAACGTGTTTGGTAAATCTATTTTTCGCGTTGCCACTAAAAGCAGCTGGCTGGCCCCGTTTTTATTGAAGGTAGTAAAAGCAGTTGGGGTTATAGATGAAAGCCTTTACCAGATAGCTTACAACGAGATTGATACCCCCAAAAAGCGGCTTGATACCTATTATACCCTAAATTTAATAAAACTGCTAAACCCGGATATACTAAAAATAGCAGCGCTTGTTAACCAGTATAAAATTAAATGCACACTGATATTTGGAACAGACGACCATCTTTTCCCCAAATCGGTAGCTAAAGATTTTTTGGAGACAGCAGAAAACGTCGAAATCCATGACGTTAAGATGGGGCATTGGCTGGTTACCAAAGCATTGGACGAATATTTAACAGGTGAAAACAGATGATCGAAGCCAAAAAATCCGACTCGTTAAGCGCACTATACCTGCGGGGTATAAGCTGGTGGCTGGGCCGCAATTTTAAGGAAATTAACATCATGCCTTTTGAGGCAAAGCCCGGGCATTCGGTGTTGATGCTGTGTAACCACTTTAGCTGGTGGGAGTCGTTTTTATCAAATTATGTGGCTGTTAAAAGTATAAAACGGCGATGGCATTTAATGATGCATCATGATCATGCCCTTAAATATACTTACCTGCGTTATGTAGGTATGTTTTCAATAATCAGGGGAGCGCGCCAAAGCGACTCGTCATTAACCTACGCGGCCGGATTGTTGGACGACTCCCGTAACCTGGTGATGATGTGTCCGCAGGGCGAGATACGATCAAATCATGAAACTCATATCGAGATACAAAAAGGCACTTATAAACTGATACAGCAAATTAAAGGCCCATGCCAGGTGGTGTACAACTGCACACTGATTGATTATTTTGAAAGCTTAAAGCCGCGGGCGTATGTTCACCTTTTTGATTGTGGCGTAGCCGGCGAGTTTACTTTTGACGAGTTAAAACAACGCGTTAACGACTATCACCAGCAGGCACTTTTAAACCAAATAAATATGAAACATTAATTGAAGTCGGAAGTCTGTAGTATTAAGTCAACTTTTGCTTACTTAGAATTTTCGGTTGCGGACTTCCGGCTCGCAACTCATCACTCAAAACTCACAACTAAAGTGATTCGCAATAAAAAGAATATTTTCATTAACCGTATCATCCACTACTATGTAAAATGGATAGTGGCACGGCAGTTTCATGAAGTGTTATTTAATGATGTGGAGATTGATAAAAGCAAATCGGTATTGCTGGTAGCCAATCATTTTAGTTTTTGGGATGGCTTGATATTATATTGTGTAACCGAAAAATTGTTAAAAAAGCGATACCATGTAATGGTTGAGGAAAAAACGGTGCACATGCTGCACTACCTTAAATTTGCCGGGGCTTTTTCGGTCACCAAAAAATCGAGGGATATCATCGAGTCGCTTGATTATGCTGCCCGGCTGCTGGATGACCCGCAGAATCTTGTACTAATATTCCCGCAGGGAAAGTTGTTTTCAAACTATGTGGACGACGTGCGTTTTGACAAAGGCGTATTCCGGATTATGCAAAAAGCCCAGGGAAAATACCAATTACTCTTCGCTTCAACATTTATTCAGTACTTTAAACATAAAAAGAGCACGGCAACCGTTTATTTGAAAAGAGATAACAATAACTATCCAAACATCGCCGGTTTAAAAGAGGCTTATCAGCAACATTACAGCAGTTCAAAACTGCTTCAAACGCAATTTGATATATAAAGTGACCGTAATTATATTAATCACCCTTTTCTTCATCATCCTGCGTTTTACAGTAACCCTGTTCAACTTTATATCCGACCCTAAATTACGACGTGTAGCTAAACACTATACCGATAAGGTATCCATCCTTATCCCAGCCCGCAACGAGGGCGGCAATATATTAACCCTGCTGCAATCCATCCATCAGCAGGATTATCATCACTATGAAGTACTGGTGCTTGACGATGGTTCGACAGATGATACGTATGCGGTGTGTTCAAAATTTGCCCAGGCGCATGCCCAGTTTAAAGTAATCAAAGGAGCGGAGTTACCGGCCGGCTGGATAGGTAAAAACTTTGCCTGTCATCAGCTTGCCTTGCAGGCCGATGGCGATTATCTGCTTTTTTTGGATGCTGACGAGCAGGTGCAACCGGGTTTAATAAACAGCGCCGTACACCGCATGCACACCGGCAGCCTGGGTCTGCTAAGCTTGTTTGCCAACCAGCAAATGCAAACTTTAGGCGAAAACCTGGTGGTACCACTGATGCATTTTATTTTATTGAACCTGCTGCCTGTGCGGTTAATATCGCTGGTAAAAAACCCGTCTGTTGCAGCAGCCAGCGGGCAGTTTATGCTGTTTGATGCCCCTATTTATCACCAGCAGCAATGGCACAAAGCGGTAAAGGATAAAGTGGTAGAGGATGTAGAAATTATGCGGCTCATAAAGGCCAAAACCTATAATGGCGAGGCCCTGCTGGCCAACGGCATGATTAGTTGCCGCATGTACAAAAGCTATACCGAAGCCCTGGCCGGCTTTAGTAAAAATTTCCTGGCGGCGTTTAACTATAGCATCCTGGGCTTTTTAATGTACCTGCTGCTGGTTATTATTTTTCCATTACTGTTACTCATGACGCTGAACCTGCCGCTCATCCTGTTTATGGGGGGCCTCATCATCCTTACCCGGATAATGATCTCGTTTACATCGGGACAAAATGCTTTGTATAACGTATTATTGCATCCGCTGCAAATGACCAACATGATGATCGTCGCTTTTATATCTATCCAAAAATATCTCACCAAAACCACGGTATGGAAGGGGCGCAGGATTTGAACACGCAACTATCAACCGGCAGTGTAAAAACGGAGCGCATTGCTATCATTATTATCATACTTTTCCATGCAGTAGGTACTATAGGGTTTAACCTTTCGGGTTTCGATACTATGTTTCTTGGCCTGGTTCCCTGGCATTTATTGCTCATGGCCACCGTTATCATCTACAGTCACAATCGCCCCAATGGCAGGTTCGGGTTGTTTGCCTTGCTGCTATTTACATTGGGTTTTGTTGCCGAGCTTATTGGGGTGCATACCGGCTGGCTATTTGGCAGCTATACATATGGCGACACGCTGGGTATAAAATTATTTGGCGTTCCGCTGATGATTGGTATCAACTGGTTTTTGCTGATATATGCTACCGGGGTGCTCATGCAGCGCAGCCGCATCAAAAATATTTACGTCCGCATTTTTGCCGGAGCATTGGTGCTGGTTTTACTTGATATCTTCATTGAACCCGTAGCTATCCATTTTGATTACTGGCATTGGGCAGGCAATACCATCCCCATAAAAAATTACGCCTGTTGGTTTGCCGTAAGCGCACTGATGCTTTTTATATTCGAGAAATTTAAATTCCCCCCTCAAAGTAAAGCGGGCCCTGTTTTACTGGCTATGGAGTTTGTATTTTTTATGATTTTGGGTTTACTAAATTGATACGGCACCACTTAGGCTGCGGTCTTTTTAGTTTTAAAGAAAAAATGTGTTTGACTAAAATAGCTGAAACCAGCGATAAATACTGTAGCTATAATTTTTGATGGTGTTGGATAAATACCCAGCCAATCAACAAGAATTTTCAGGAATATAACGTTCAAAACTATACAGATGGCGTTTACCAAAACAAAGCGCAAAAGCTGCCCCCTTTTACTCAGTCCCGATTCTTTAAAAACAATATACCTGTTCAGGTAAAACCCGGTGCAAAAAGATATGCTGAAAGATAAAGCCAGCGACGCGATGTGCGGACTTAAGGTATACGTACCAATGTGCAGGTTTCGCTTTTGAAAAATGAAGTTATAACAAAACGAAAACAGTGTTATATCAAATACTACATTGCCCCCGCCACATGCCGCATAACGGAAGGTATGTAAGGGCATCCATTTTTTAAAGGGCTTGTAAAACAGATCAATAATGTAAAAAATAGCCCGCCTTATAAAATCATGTACCTTTCTCATAGATAATAGGCAAAGGTAAATAATTAAAATAAAGTTGGGCAAGTGGGTTTGTTTACTAAAAACGGCCACTGATGAATAGCGGCTTCAGCCTTCTTTTTCTCCCGCGAGGTTAGCGTAGCGTAACTCGTGGGTAAAACTGATTGAAGCCGTTGGCTTCAGTTCAGCTGAAAGCTGAAACCATGTTTAGCCACGAGCTGGAACCTCGCGGCAATCGGCCTCATATGTATAATTTCACTTTCAATTCACTTATATCTTCCCAAACAATCCAATGCGGGTTTAAAAAACTTCCACCATATTTCAGGTAAAACTGTTGATATGGGTTTTCCGGAGCGATGCCCACACACAAGCTTTTGGCATTATGGTTCATAGCCCAACTTATGGCCTCCTTTAAAAGTGCTGTACCAATCCCACTGCGCTGATATTCTTTCAACACATAAAACGATTGAATTTCGGCACCCTTATCATAGCGGCTTGTTAGGTGTACCGCCAAATAGCCTATTATTTTATCCTGGTCAATAGCCTTCAATATGATCCTTTGCGGCATGGCGCTGGCAGGTGATTGCTTTGCAAAATAAGTTTTCCACCGGTAAGCCCTTGTTTCAAAGTCGGTATCGTGCGGCTCCATCAATTCGGGAAACGATTGTAATTTACTTTCAATCTCCACATGGGTTATTTCCTCAATATCTGCCGTTGTAGCTACCTGGATTTCCATGAAAAATATTTACTGGCAAGCCTCCCAAATCCTCACCGCCTCAACAGCCTCTTTTACATCATGTACCCTCAAAATATTGGCGCCTTTACTCAAGGCGATGGTATTTAAAACAGTTGTGCCATTTAACGCATCAGCAGCAGCGCCTCCCAATAAACCGTAAACCATTTTTTTGCGGGAGATGCCGGTTAATAACGGCAGTTCCAAAATATCAAAATCCTGCATCCGCTTCATCAGCGTATAATTATGCTGCTGGTTTTTGGCAAAGCCGAAGCCGGGGTCGATGATCACGTCATGTACGCCCAGTTGTTTTAGCTGCTGATATTTACTTACAAAATAATCCAGCACCTCGTTAAAAGCATCATCGTATTGGGCCATTTGCACCATGGTTTGCGGTGTACCCTTCATATGCATTAAAATATAGGGAACCTGCAGGCGGGCCACCGTGGCAAACATATCAGCATCCAACGTGCCGCCCGATATATCATTAATTATATGCGCACCTGCTTTAACTGCCGCTTCGGCAACCTGTGCGCGGAAGGTATCTACCGATAAAACAGCATCGGGGAAAGTAGCTACAATTGCCTCAACAACTGGCAACAGCCTGTCGGTTTCTTCTTCAACAGTAATATCTTTGGCACCCGGGCGGGAAGAATAAGCCCCGATATCTAAAAACGCAGCGCCATCGGCCAGCATCTTTCCGGCCTGCTGCAAAGCTTCATCAACAGAAGGCTTGCGACTGGTAGCATAAAAAGAATCGGGCGTAATATTGATTATCCCCATTACCTTCGGCGTAGCCAGGCTTATAAGTTTCCCTCCTGCATTCAGGGTTATCTTTTTACGAAAAAATGTATCTTTAGCCACTTTGTTTGTTGTAATATTGACAGGGGTTAATGTGGTAAAGTTAATAACTTTATAGCGGTAGTATATCCCCCGTAATTACAACGCCCCAACTTTAAAATATTCAGACCATTGGCTAACACATCAGCAGAATACGACGCGGTAATAAACAATTGTAAGGGCCTTTTCATGAAAAAGACCCGCGACTATGGTACCGCCTGGCGCATCCTTCGTTTGCAATCTATCACCGACCAGATTTTTATTAAAGCACAACGCATCCGTACACTCGAAGAAAAAAAAATTTCGAAAGTGGGCGACGATATTACCGGCGAATATATTGGCATTGTAAACTACTGCGTTATAGCCATGATGCAGCTGGATAGCTCGCCCGAAACCCCGCAGGAGTTGGCAGTTGACCATGTTGAACGCATGTTTGACGACAGGGTACTGGAAACCAAAGAGCTCATGTTTGCCAAAAACCACGATTACGGCGAAGCCTGGCGCGATATGCGCATCAGCTCATTAACCGATCTGATACTCATGAAACTACTGCGCGTTAAACAAATTGAAGACAACCAGGGCCTTACCGAAGCATCTGAAGGGGTAAAAGCCAATTACCAGGACATGCTGAATTACGCGGTATTTGCCCTTATAAAACTTGGAGTAAAATGAAGAACGCTTTAATTTGGTTTTGCAGGATAGCGGTAGGCTTACTGTTCATATTTTCCGGATTGATAAAAGCCAACGACCCGTTGGGCTTTTCTTATAAACTGGTTGAGTATTTCGAGGTTTTCCATATCACGTTCCTGAATGATCTGTCGTTAACCATCGCCATTTTGCTTTGCGCGCTGGAAATGATCCTGGGTTTTGCCCTGCTTATTGGCGTACGGCCGGTAAAAGTAGCCTGGGGCCTATTGCTGCTCATTATCTTTTTCGGCTTTTTAACTTTTTACTCGGCCTTTTTTAAAGTGGTACAAACCTGCGGCTGCTTTGGCGATGCGATACCGCTTACCCCATGGCAATCGTTTAGCAAGGATATGGTTTTACTGGTTTTGGTTGCGGTAATATTTGTAAACCGATCTAAAATAAAACCCTTATTTAGCGCCAAGGCCGGCGATAAATGGCTTATCGGCGCGGCCCTTGTATCGGTAGGGTTTGGCCTGTACACCTATAACTTTTTACCGGTAATTGACTTTTTGCCTTATAAAATAGGAGCCAATATTTCGGCCGAAATGGATACCCCACCCAATGCGCCCAAAGATGTTTTCGTGCTTACTTATAAACTAAAAAACAAGAAGACTAAGGAAACCAAGGTAATGACCGATAAGGAATACCTGAGCACCGGTATCTGGAAGGATGCCAATTGGGAGGTTGTTGGCGACCCGGAAAACCGCCTGGTAACAAAAGGCTACGAGCCGCCAATCCGCGATCTGTCTATCCAGGATGCCCAACGTAACGATTTCACCAAAGAATTGCTGGCAAGCCCTTTTTACAGCATCATCATCGTAGCTTATGATCTGGATAAAACCGACGAAGACGCGATAAACAAATTGAATGCCCTGGCCATCAACGCCACCCAAAACTTTAATATCCGCACTATGCTGCTTACCGCAAATTCGCCGCAAAGTGCGCAGGCCTTTGTAAAAAAACACCGGATGATCAGCGAGGTTTTTTATGCCGATGGCGTACCGCTTAAAACCATGATCCGTTCCAATCCGGGTGTAATCCTGTTAAAGAATGGCTTCGTCGTTAATAAATGGCACTACCATTCGGTGCCTAAGTATGATGACCTGGCGAAAACGTATTTTCAAAAACAATAACCATGATCAGCTACCTCATCCGCAAATTGTTTTACGGGCTGGCCGTAATGCTGGGGGTAGTGCTGGTAGTTTTCTTTTTGTTTAACATTTTACCCGTTGATCCTGCCCGCATGACGCAAGGGCAACGCGCCGACGTGCAATCGTTACAAGCCGTACGCAAGGAATTTGGGCTGGATAAGCCAAAGCCGGTACAATTCCTATATTACATTAATGATCTTTCGCCCGTAGGCATCCACCTGAATACTGCCGAAGAACAGCAACGCTATCGCTACGTAAAACTATTTTCGGTAAGCAATACCAAAGTGCTTGGGCTAAAATGGCCTTACCTGCGCCGATCATACCAAACCCGTAAGGATGTGGCAAGTTTGCTGCTGGAGGTTATTCCTAACACCATGGTATTGGCCACTACGGCCATGATCTTTGCTATTGTTATTGGCGTATTTTTAGGCGTGCTGAGTGCCGTTCATAAAGATACCTGGATTGATAAGCTGGCAATAGGCTTTTCCACTTTGGGCATCTCTGCGCCGGCTTTTTTCGCAGGCATCATCATCGCCTGGATATTTGGTTTTGAACTGAGTAAATACACCGGCCTCAACATGTCGGGCAGTTTGTACAGTTACGACCCGTTCCGGGGCGAGGTGATGACGCTTAAAAACCTGGTGTTGCCCATGATCACCCTCGGCCTGCGTCCGCTGGCTATTATTGTTCAGCTCACCCGTAATGCCATGCTGGATGTTTTGGGGCAGGATTATATCCGCACGGCCAAAGCCAAGGGATTAAGCAATAATACCATCGTTTATAAACACGCGCTAAAAAACGCGCTAAACCCGGTAATAACCGCCATAGCCAACTGGTTTGCATCGCTGCTGGCCGGATCTTTTTTTGTGGAATACATTTTTGGCTACAACGGCCTGGGCAAAGCTACGGTTGATGCGCTCGAAATGTCGGATTTTCCGGTTGTGATGGGTTCAATACTCTTTATTGCTTTTATATTTGTAGTGATTAGTATCCTGGTAGATATAATTTACGTTTGGATAGATCCGCGGGTAAAATTGAGTTGAAGGTATAGCAAGGACTTTTTTTAGAATGAAAGATTCCAGACAAATGAGTAAGTACATTTTTACATATGCATCTGCACATTTGAAACGGCGAAGCCCTCAACGAAGTTAATCTGCACACCTGCACATCTATTTTTTAGGAGAAAAAATATTATGAAGTACTTTTTAGTGGGGTTTATGGGATGTGGCAAAACCACCTGGAGCCGTAAGCTGGCTGCCAAATTAGGCTACGAGTTTATTGATCTTGACCACGCGCTGGAAGCTAACGTAGGCATGAGCATAGCCGAATATTTTTCGAGTTTTGGCGAAGACGCCTTCCGCCAGATGGAATCAGATTTGCTGAAGCAAACCGAATATCCCGAAAACGTAGTGGTATCAACCGGTGGCGGCCTGCCTTGCTTTTTTGATAATATAAACTGGATGAATGCCAATGGCAAAACCCTGTACGTAAAACTATCGCCCAAAACACTGGCCGACAGGCTGGAAAACAGCAAAACGGTTCGCCCGGTACTGCAAGGCAAAAAAGGCGATGAACTGGTTGAATTTATTACCGGCAAACTGGCCGAGCGGGAAAGCTTTTATATGAAAGCACACCACCATGTAGATGGTATCGACATGTCGGTTGAAAAACTGGAAGGTGCGTTGGGATTGGGCGAAGTGGTATAGAAGATTCGAAAATTGCTGCAGATTTAATATATGAAATTGTCATTTCGAACCCTTGGAGGGTTGGCCAATGCGGGGAAAGGGTGAGAAATCTTCGACATCCTGCATTCACGAAGCATGTTGTAATAGTATATCGCAAAAGATTTCTCCTCGTACCTCGTTCGAAATGACAACGGAGTTATTCTTATTGGAAACAAATATTTATCACCATGGAAAACCGCGTTGAAGTAAGGCATCTTTTTAAACCATTGGATGGAAAACTGATGGAACTGCTGGAGTCATTAACCCCGGCAGATTGGAACAAGCAAACGGTGGCCAAAGCCTGGAAAGTAAAAGATGTGGTATCGCACCTGCTGGATGGTAACATCCGCGCCTTATCCATTCAGCGCGATAAATATTTTGGCGACCTGGCACCTGCCAACAACAACTATTACGACCTGGTTGACTGGCTGAATAAACTCAATGCCGATTGGGTGAGCGCTACCAAAAGAATAAGCCCCGATATATTGCTCCTGCTGCATAAAACAACCGGGCGGTTGGCATCTGCTTACTATGAATCATTGAACCCTAATGACACCGCCATATTTTCTGTGGGCTGGGCGGGCGAACAGGAAAGCCTTAACTGGATGCACCTTGCCCGTGAATACACCGAAAAATGGCATCACCAGCAGCAAATAAGGGAAGCAACCGGCCGCGATGATATCATGACGCGAGAGTTTTTTTATCCCTTTATAGATACTTTTTTCAAAGGATTACCCCATACTTTTAAAAATACTGGAGCCCCGGTAAATACCCTCATAAAAATCACCATCACATCCGGCATTGGCGGTAACTGGTACCTTAAGAAAATAAAAGACGGATGGCATTTATTAAAAGATGCCGATACCGAAAGCTTTACAGCTACCGTGAAAATTCCGCCTGACATAGCCTGGAAGTTGTTTTCTAAAAGCATCCGCCCGGACGATGTAAAAACGCGGGTTGAAATAACCGGGAACGCGACACTTGCCGGGCAGGTGCTTCAAATGGTATCAGTGATGGCTTAGCGGAAAATCCAAAGTTCGAAGTCCAAAGTCTATAGCCTTTAGCCGGAAGTTTGAAGTAATGCTATTATTTTTTGACTAAAGACTCCCGGCTTTGAACTTAAGACTATTATCAGGCCTCGTCTTTAGTATTGCGCACCAGGCTGATGCCCGTAAAGAAAAATAAAATAGCTATTATACCAACCACAATTAGTGTGGTAACCTGGCTACTATGGTTTATAATACCAATGCCTGCATAAATTAAGCCTATGATACCGAGTACGGTAAGTATGGCGCCGAAAGTACGTTTTAAGTTCATGATAGTGTATGCTGTTTAAATAAGCTTTTTTATAAAAACAAATAGCACACCAATAATTTACCTATATTTATTTAATTAATAATAAGCCCTTATGACAGGTTCAATCATCACATTAATTATTGTATTTATCTTTTTGGTAATCATACTATCATCCTTTGTGTCTGTAAAACAGGGCACAATAGTGGTAATTACCGTATTTGGCAAGTATCGCCGCATACTTACGCCGGGGCTTAATTTTAAGCTGCCATTTATCGAAAACATCTACTCCAAAATCTCTATCCAGAACCGCTCGGTGGAACTGGAATTCCAGGCGGTAACTTTTGACCAGGCCAATGTTTACTTTAAGGCAATGCTCTTGTACTCGGTTCTGGACCAGCAGGAAGAGACCATCAAAAACGTAGCTTTTAAATTTGTTGACGAACGTAACCTGATGCAGGCCCTTATCCGCACCGTTGAAGGTTCAATCCGTGCCTTTGTGGCTACCAAACGCCAGAGCGAGGTGCTGATACTGCGCCGCGATATTGTGGAGCATGTAAAGGAACAATTGGACGTAATACTGGAAGGCTGGGGCTACCACCTGCAGGATTTGCAGCTAAACGACATCACTTTTGATGATGTGATCATGAAATCGATGAGCCAGGTTGTGGCATCAAACAACCTGAAAGCAGCAGCCGAAAACGAAGGCCAGGCCCTGCTGATCACCAAAACCAAAGCTGCGGAGGCAGAGGGTAATGCCATCAAGATTTCGGCCCAGGCCGAGCGCGAGGCTGCACAGCTGCGCGGCCAGGGTATAGCCTTATTCCGCGAGGAAGTAGCCCGTGGTATGACGGTTGCCGCCAAAGAAATGGCCGGCGCCAACATGGATACCTCGGTAATATTATTTACCATGTGGACAGAATCTATCAAACACTTCTCTGAAAACTCAAAAGGGAACGTGATTTTCCTGGATGGATCAACCGATGCCATGCAGCATACATTAAAAGAAATGATGGCCTTAAACCTTTTACATACCGACGACGTCAAAAAGTGAAAGTTTTAACCCCTGCACTTAATGGAAGTACGATTAGTGAAGTTGATTGGCACAGCCGCCATATGTTTAATGACGATAACCGCCAGCGCGCAGCAGTATCAGCGTTATCATCCCCTAACTGTAAATGACTTTTTGGGCACCCCACGGGCAAATGCCGGTGGGGTTGTAGCCTATACCAACTGTACCATCGATTTTAAATACGAGGCCAGCAACCGCAGCGGGTCCTATATCCTTACGGCAACCGTAAACCTGCTGCTCAATAACTACAAATCATGGCTCGACAGGAGCCGGGTAACATCGCAGGCGATGCTTTCTGAAATACTGAAGCACGAACAGGGCCATTACCTGATTGCCTACCTGGAGCAGCAGGAAATACTAAGGCAGATAAACAAAACCCGTTTTAGCTACAATTACCGCACTGAGGCCATGGCGCTTTTTAACCGCATAGATGCCAAATACAAGGAGCTTAACTCCAATTACGACGAAGACACCCAGCACATGACCAACCGCCAGCAACAACACAGCTGGGATTTATACTTCCAAAAACGACTGGAGTATGAACCGGAGGAGGAGTAGTCATTGGTCATTGGTCATTGGTCATTGGTCATTGGTCATTGGTCATTGGTCATTACGGAAAGTTCCCTTGACGTATGATTGTTTTAACCATTTAACATAATGCCAACTCAGAACTCAGAACTCAGAACTCAGAACTCAGAACTCAGAACTCAGAACTCAGAACTTAAAACTCAAATTCCCGGCTTACTCAGTAAATTCACAAACAAACGATACGCGCCTGGCACACCTGCGGGTAATTCCCTGAAAAAGGCCAGCGAGGTATAAACAAACCTGCCTTTGCCATAATCGCCAACTATGAGCGATCCGTTAAGGGGCGATTCTCCTTTATCATTCATCTGGAAAATGGATTTGTATTTGGGGTCTGCATCGCTTACAAAGTATAGGCCGCGTTCCTGTATCCAGCCTTTAAAATCATCCTGGGTAATTTTGTTAGGATAGTTGAGTACCGGGTTTGGCTGATCTAAAACGGTTACTACCGCGTCCTCATCTGTAACCCTCCTGTTAACTACGGTAAATGGATATGGGCCAATTTGTTTGGTAACCAGGCCCGAGTTATTGTTGTATTGTACTACCAGGTTCCCGCCATTTTTTACGTAATCCATTAGCTTAGGCTGCTCAAAAGCAAGCCGCTCGTTTACGTTGTAGGCACGCACCCCGGTAATAATGGCATCATAAGTTGATAAATCGCCGTTCGTGATCTCGTTTTCTGATAGCATGTGCACATCATAACCTACCTGGCGCAACGCCTCGGGCATCAAATCGCCGGCACCGGCAATGTAGCCTAATTTTTTTCCCCCGGTTTTCAGGTCGAGGTTTACCAGTTTAGCTTCGGCCGCAGGGAACAGGGTAATGGCAGGCACATGATCATACCTTATCCTGCGTAACGATAGTGAATACGGCTTGCCGTTTGCCATCACAATAACCTGCAAGTCGGCGGTTTTTGGCTTATTATCGGCCGGTGCTACTGTAAAAGAAACCGTCCACTCATCGTTTTTATTTTTATCGCTGAACTCAATTTTTTCCGGGCTTATTTTCCAGCCATCTACAGGTTTTATGCTGACGTTACCGCTGGCCACAGTAAAGCTTTTAAGTTTAACCTGGATGCTTTGCGGTTTCTGGCTGTTAAAAATGTAGTCTTTCCCGTCGATATTAGCGGTAACCGGCGGGGTAATTTCCAATGGTTGATAAACTTCGCCGCGTACCGGGTCAACATATTTATAAACCAGGCGGCGTTCAAAGTTTACCGGCTTTCCTTCAATAATAAACTGAAAGCTGGCGGTAAGCAGATCCGGATTTTCAGGATTGCCGGCCACTGCATCATCAGGGATATTGTAGGTGCCTATCTTATGATCTGATGCTAACCAGTAAGGCTGCGTTATTTTATCGGCTATAGTTGAACCTTCAAAGCTCTGCTGCTGGTTGGCAGGGATAACTTTCGACCCCAGGTCCAACACATCGCTACCAACGCCTATTTTATTAATCTTCACTTTATCATTATACCTGTTCACCACTACCGACCGGACCTGGATCTTGTCCCCTACCGCATAAGTAGCCTCGGCGGCATAAGCCTCAAACCACAAGCCTGCACAGGCTGCTATTAAATCGCCCAGTTCTTTTGTCTTCTGTGTGTGCCAGTATACGTCTGATACCTTTTCAACCTTACCCAGTAATGCCACTAAAGGGGTTACCGATTTTTCGGGCGCTTCCGCATCAAAATTCCGCCTGATCACTTTTATCGATTCGCCAATATCCGCGCCGTCTTTAACACGCTTCCAACCGGTTTCTACGCCATCCATCAGGTCGGTTTGCGGGGCATCGCCCAAAATAGTTTTAAAATATTCAAACGATTCGCCCCTTTGCTTAGCCGAGCCAAAGCCCTGGGTTTTATGGTTGCTGCGGCTTTCGGCGGCTATTTCGCCATAGCTTTTGCCAAGGGTGGTGTTGTATACGCCTACATCAATCTTAAACTGATCGGCAGCGGTGGTATTGGTGCTGCCGAAGTTAAAAGTGTTCCACATGAGGCGTTTGGCCTGCCATGGTTTTACATATTTTAATTGTTCGGGATACCTGGCTGGGTCGGCAGCGGCGCTAAAAGCCTCCTGGGCCAATATCGCCGACGAGGTGTGATGCCCGTGGCCGCCCTCGCCTGTAGTAGGGAAACGGCAAATGATCACATCCGGCCTAAACTTGCGGATAACCCAAACTACATCGCCCAAAACTTTTTCTTTATCCCAAATTTTTAAAGTTTCTTCGGGCCCTTTGGAGAAACCAAAGTCGTTGGCACGGGTAAAAAACTGCTCGGCGCCATCAACCCTGCGGGCGGCCAGCAACTCCTGCGTACGGATAAGCCCCAGCAATTCGCTTTGCTCGTTGCCTATTAAATTTTGCCCCCCATCACCACGGGTGAGCGATAAATAGCCCGTGCGGTAATGTTTTTCCTGTGCCAGGTAGGCCAGCAGGCGAGTATTTTCATCGTCGGGATGAGCGGCTACGTACAATACGCTGCCGAGGGTGTTAAGCTTTTTAAGGTTTTGCTGAATAGTGCCGATATCGGTAGGCGGCGACGTTTGGGCAATTACACAGGTATAAAAAAATAATAAGGCTACAAAAAGGGCGGTACGCTTCATGAAAACAAATATATTGAAAGATACCTATTTACAATTTTCTGTATCAATAATATAACAATAGGCCGACTTTTGGTGAAACAAACAAAGCCCTCCTCTCTGCTATCATCTTATCCCCGGCAACCCCGCAACAGCCTTTAGCAATCCAGCGTCACTTGTGGCATTTACATTCACCAGGTAAAATGGCTTGCTGCCCTGCGCTGCCGCCCATCGCCATTCAAGCTGGCTAACGGTTTTAAGGCTGCCATTATCAAACCACCAGGCCGAGTATATCTTATCCGCTCCTTTGGTAAGGACGCCCGCATATACCAAGCGCCCGGCTATGGTTTGCTTGCGGATGCTGGTAAAATTGTATCCACTACCCTGCCAGCAAATCATGGGGTTATGTTCGGGGGCATAAAAGGGTGTGGGCTTCAGGTACACCAGTTGGCCGGGCTTATCAAACTTGATAACGCCGCTTTCCAGCACTTGCTTTTTGTAGCCACTCAGGATTGCCGCATCGGTCTCTTTATTACTCAGTACATCCATGCTTTTTAAATTGAACGAGATGACGATGAGTGCCCCGGCAAATAGCAAATGAATAAAAGGATACCTTACTTTATCGGGCACCAGCCGGATAAGTTGCTTTTGGCGCGGGTGCTTCTCCACTTTTGGCGATTTTTTTAGGTAAAAAATACCCAGCCACAACAAGGGGAGTATCACATATACCAACAGGCAAATAACGCCTGTTACATCATGAAAAACACTGGCGGGCGGTATTTTAAACAAAACCAGCAGCATAATACGGCACAGGTTGGCTGCAATATTCAGCAAAAAGGTAAGCGCCAGCAGCATAGCAATTTTAATAAAACCAAACTGATTGACCGTTTGCCGCTGGCAATGGGCTATTATAAACAGGCATATAATAAACGACATGCTTAGCATATGCAACCCGGCACAGGCCTGGTCTACAGAAAATTCTGAGCCGTTTAGCTCAATAATATTGCCCGATGCATGCGTGGCAATTCCAACGCTGCTTAAAATACCGGCCACCACCTCGCTCAGCCAGATCCTGATGGGGAAGCTGATAGCATTGCTGATATACATAAACAGCGGCGAAACCAGCAAGAGCAGGAAAAACAAAACCAGGCTCACTTTTCCTTTAAAATTCTCAAAAAACAATAATACGGCAAACAACAAGGCAACAAACAGCGTGGTTTTAACCGGAAAAATAAGCGCGATAGCACTAAATATCAAGGCCGGCAAAAAGTACCGCATCGAGTATTCCCCTGCCTTTACACAGCATATATAAGGGGCAAGCGCTATCCCCATTAACAGATCGGCATTCCACAAAAAATAAATGGAAAGTAATTTAATGGCGATAACGAGATACACCATGCAGCAGCCGTTTATCAGCAAACGGCTGCTGCCCCAAGCCCAGCCCGCAAAAGGAGGCTTAAATATCCTGCTTAGCATATTTGGCGCGGTATACTAAAAAGTTAATTACAGCAAGCGCTATCAGCACCAACAGCCACTCGCCCGGTTCGGGTACTGCGCCTGATGATTTCATAGAGGCATTTTTAAGGCTATCCTTATTTTCATTGATGCCGAAACGATCATAATCTGCCTGGGTTTCCAGCACAATGAGGCTGGATACCGGCGAGGCTATATAGGCCTGTTCGGCCTCCCGGATGATATCCGGCTGCACATAGGTTTTATCAAAATAATGCGGACCAACCTTTTTCATAATATCGTTATAGGCAAACAAACGCAGCAAATGATCGGGGGCATTACTTTTCAGGGTATCGGTAGTTTGACTGATGATAAGGCCCGATTGATCAAGCACCACATGCCCGGCATCTTCCTGCGATTGAATAAACCGGTGCTGGTTAAGTTTATCTAACAACACTGGCAACTCGCCACTATCATAAACAAACACCCGCATTTCTTTTAAAGCTTTCAGGTAAGGGGTTATTTTGGTGCCGATATTGAACATCCGCAATGGTTTTGCGGTTGCCAGGTACGTGGTAAGCCGCCGCTGAAATTCCGAGTCGTCCAGGTCGCCAAGATTGGGTGATATATCGGGACATTTGGTAATTAGCAAGGCCTTTTCGGCATCTTTAACCTCGTTAACCGGGAACAGGCTAAAATTCAGTTTCTGCGCCCTGGCAAATACTTCGGCCTTGTTTTTTTCCGTCACTTCTTTTAGTTCCCCATCATAGTAATACACCTTTTTTGTTTTGATGGCCTGCCATACGCTATCAAAGTCGGTTATATTCCAGGAGCTGTTCAAATCAAGGTACACGGCCGCAGGGTCGAAAGCGGTATACTGTGGCTTATAATTCTCCAGCTTGTACCCTGCCCCTGCAAAGGTAAATGGCGCATTGGCCAGCGGCGGTGCTGTAAAAACAATCTCGTCGTCGGCCCGGTATTTTCTGTCGGCTGTAAAAACGCCTTCTGTCAATTCCTCAAAACCGGGCATACTAAGCAGCGGTGGCTTTTTTGAAAAGGCGACCTGGATAGTTTCATCGGCGCCGGTAGTAGGCGGCCCGTCAAAATAAATACTTTCGTAAACCAGCTGTGTGCCCTGCTGCCCGAGCGGACTAGTAACGCCTATCCTGAACTTCCGGGCCTCGGTTGGGGTAACCGGAAAAACCCGTACGCTCACGGTATTACCCTCCTGCCAATGAATTACCGATGGATCGTGCCGCTCTACCCCAACAACAGTTTTATAAGCCGAATCGGCTTTAGCCTTAGTAGTTAACCTCGATTTTGCCTCCTTGCCATCTATCCATAATGATAACGAACTCACAACCGAGCCTTCGGGCAGGTGAAAGGTATAAATGGCCTCTTTGCTGGGCCACCAGGCGTGGGCTTCACTGCTTTTTATAAACAAGGTTTTTTCGGTATATGCCAGCCGGTATTCGGGGGATATTTTAACGTTTGTTACTACCGATGTGGTTTTCAATTTATCGCCGCTCCATAACCTGTCCTGCGCCTTGTGCCGGGAATCGTACATGGCCTCCAGTATTTTAATGCGCTCGTGCTCCTCTAAATTGGTCTGGCCGCAAAATAGGCTGGCCAATACCACAAGTGGATCGTGCTTTAAAGGCTCATCGAAAGATGCTTTATGAAAATCAGTGTTCCATAACCAGTTTTCCTGCAGGTTTACGGTTTTGTAAACCAGGTTGGCTTTAATAATGCGCTCGGCTATGCTGTTTTTAGGAATATTTTGACTGATAACCACCCACGACGGCAATTTACCTTCGGCCAAAGTATTGTGGTTAACGGCCAGGTTAACCTGTTTGTTGATGCTGTGCCATTGCCATATAAACAGGGCACAAACTACAACCGGAACAAGCACACCCGCAGCAAGCGCCATTTTTAACGACCGGCTGCCTGCCACGTTCCGCTTAATTAAAATAAAAGTAACTACAGCCAATGCTACCGGCGCAAAAACATGCAGCGAGATGCCGATGGCTATGGCGGCTATAAGGCCAATAATATACATGGAGGTAAGGTAAAGGCTGTAATAAACAAACAGCAAAAAAGCCGCCCCCAACAAAAACATTACCACGTGTTTACCCGCGTTAGTCAATTGGTCCATAAACAAGGACAGCATTAACGCTATGCACGATAGGCAAATAACCACACAAAGCCAGGGCACCGAAATATCAAACACATTAAGGCTGCGGTTTAAAGCAAACGCGCTGATAAACCAAAGCATAAAAAGCAGTACCCAGTAAGCCAGCCGCTTTGGCCGTTCAAATACTACAACAAAAAAATAGGTTACAGAAAATAAATAGTTGATAAAAAACACGCCAAAAGCGCCTCCATCATTCAGTTCAAACAAGCTGGTTTCGGTTATACCAAACAAGGCAGCCGACGCCAGTATCAGCACCAGCCCGGTTTTAATCACCCTATCTTCGGATAAAATTGCTTTAAGGATTTTCATTTTTTGTTATTTTAAAAGAACTTTGAAATACAAAGTATATAGATAAAAAAATTACAGCTTTTGCTGTTTTATTAAATTTTCGAGGGCAAGCAGGTGCAGCCTGAATGCTGCGCGGCCTTTCTCGGATGCAAGGTATTTGGTATTGGGCTTGCGGCCAATAAAACTTTTTTGCACCTGGATGTACTCTTCCTTTTCCAGCGCTTTCAGGTGCGATGCCAGGTTGCCATCCGTAAGGTTAAGCAACTCCTTAAGTGCATTAAAATCATAACTTTCATTGGCAACCAGTACGCTCATAATTTGCAGGCGTATCCGGTTTTCAAAAGCTTTATCAAATTGTTCTAACGAGATCTTCACTTATCGTATTTAAAATGCATTACCGTACCGTAAATAATGTGGAGCAAACCAAAACCTATTGCCCAGCATCGCAAGCCATAGCCAGGCATCAATGCGCACAGCAAACCTAATAAAATCTCAATTATTCCAAGGCTTTTTACGCCCGAATAGGTGTAATGACTTCCTGCAACCAGCGCCAGGCCGTAAAATATCAGGGTAGCCGGGGCAACAACACCGTAATAACCGCGATATATGAGTATAAATGTAAATAAACCACCCGCAACCAGCGGTATGGCCATATTGATAAGCAAGCGCTTGCTACCTGTATTCCAAAAGGGTTGTCCGTTCTTTTTAGCTTTGCGAATGGAGAGCCAGATGCCTGTTCCAATTGACAGCACCAATACCGCGAAAGCCACCACAATCAACTGAATGATTACTTCTGTATCATTGCGTAAAAGCCCCTGGCTTTCATGCGTTAATATTTCCCAACCTAAAAATGCGCCGATGAGCGCATAAATCCCCGCCATTACGCCCGACAGGCCGCTCAGCGAAATAAATTTGGCCGACCGCTCCATCAGGTCCCGGATAGAGCTTAATTCTGCATGAATGTCTTGATCTTTCATTAAAAGCACTTTGTTTTTCAAAGCTACATATTAAAATCAAAAATGCAAGTGGTGGGGAATGTTTTTTTGAAGAAAAAGGGAGATTTTTTTTTAAACTTATGCGGATGCTTTTTCTGAGCCAGTCATTGACAACAGCTCTAAAAAAAATGGTTACCTAGGTTTTGCGTCCAACACCATCTCAATATGCTCAATGCCATCTTCGTCATACACCTCGCCTTCCGAAACAAAACCGAGCGACTGGTAAAACGAGAGCGCATAAGTTTGCGCCCCAATGCGGATGGGCACCGGGCCAAACAACTCATGGCAGCTTTGAATGGCAAGTTCCATAATCTTGCGCCCCAGGCCGGTACCCCGGGAAGCAGGCGACGTAACTACCCGCCCTATCGAAATTTCCGGGTACGATATACCTGCAGGTACCAGCCGGCTATAAGCCGCAAGTTTGTCATCGGCGTACAATAACAGATGATAGCATTGCTGGTCTTTATTGTCCTGGTCCAAAAACACGCAGTTTTGTTCTACAACAAATACTTCGCTGCGCATACGGAGCAAATCGTATAATTCATTAACGCTGAGTTGACCGAAAAGCTTTATTTGATGAGTTAAGTTCATGGGGAATATGGATAGCACAAAGTTAATTGTTTGGCTGACTTTGAGGCAGCGCTCAAGGTATTTTCGATAAAATAAAACAGGCCGTACACACCCTCGCCATCTGTACGGCCTAACCTAAACTTTATAAAAAAATTCTTCAACTATGAAAGAACATTAATAACAATTCATTTGCTGTGCCAATAGGTAAAGGCCTCCTAAAACAGCGGGAAAAGAGGTTTTTAACACGGTCTTTTTCCGCTTTTTGGAAAAAAAAGCATTTTTGGGAAGATAGTCTCTGTCAGTTTTATTGCTCTTTAACTTGTAGGCAGGGCTATTCAACTTTAAGCGGAGGGCCTACCAGCTGCATTTCATGATCGGCGAAAATTTTGGCAAGTTCAGTAGTCGATGGTTCGTGATCAAGCGATTGCATAGCTACAAAAAACTCTTCGAGTTTACCGGCAGGCTGAAAAGTTACGGTCATTCGTCCCTTGTCGCTTACCTGGGTCCAGGCATGCGGCACATTCCTGGGTAAAAAGATGCTTTCGCCGGTAGTTAAATGAAATTTATCCTCGCCAACTTTAAAAAAATACGATCCTTCCAATACATAAAATATTTCATCCTGTGTAGGGTGGATATGCAATGGCGTTCCCCTACCCGGCGACAGGCTGGTTTGCTCAAAAATAGCCAGGTCGCCGTCGGTATCTTTCCCGGATATTTTCACGTCTAAAATATTGGCGTTTACGCCTTTCAACTTAATATGTCCATGTATGCGGCCTTCACCGGCCTGTATTTTAAAACCCTTGCTTGCGCGGGTTATACTTTTCTTTTGGGCTATGGCCGCAAACGGTGCAAACGGAACGGCGGCAAATGTTAATACTGCCGCAATGAATTTATTCCTTTTCATAAGTAGGTTTTTAATTTATAGGCTGATATAAAGTTAGTTATAAAAACAAACCGATCCATCATCAACCTAACTAATTAAAACTACAAAAGCACTTCGTTAAATTAAGCCAGGTGCATAACCGCATACAAAGCAGCTACTGAAATAATAACCCATAGGGCAACGCCCTGAAGCAGCGGCCCGTAGCCAACGGAAGCAAGCACCTTTCGGGATAACCCGGCACCGATCAGGAATAGCGTGAGTGTTAACCCGGCTTTGGCAATGATAACCATATGCGGGCCAACCAGCTTTGTAGCCGGAATATAGGTATTGGCAACCATTGCCAGCACAAACAAGGCAATGAAATAAGGGATCTTGATTTTTTTCGATTGGTTTTTAAAAATAAAGGTTGATATAAAAGCTACCGGAATAATCCATAAGGCCCTGGCCAGTTTCACCATGGTGGCCACTTCCAGCGCATGATAGCCATATTTACCGGCAGCCCCAACCACCGAGCTGGTGTCATGTATCGCGATAGCGCACCATAGGCCGAACTGCGTTTGGGAAAGGTTAAAGTGATGCCCTATTACCGGGAACACAAACAGAGCAATCGAATTGAGGATGAATACGCAGCCCAATGCAACGGATATTTCTTTCTCCCCCGCCTTAATCACCGGCGATATAGCCGCAATAGCGCTTCCGCCGCATATGGCGGTGCCCGAGGATATCAGGTAGGATGTTTTCTTTTCAATGTTTAACCATTTCCCTATAAAATGCCCGAATATAAATGTGCAGGTGATAGATGCTATGGTGAATAATACACCCTCCCTTCCGGCCTGTAAGGCACTATGCACATTCATGCCAAACCCTAAACCTACTACAGAAATTTGCAGGAGCAGGTGCGTGGCTTTGTGATTGAGGTGCAAATAAGGATGCCCGGTAAATTGGGCGATAACCAGGCCCATGATCAAAGCCACAGCAGGGCTTATATAGGGTGTAATACAAAGGAGAATACAGGTTATAAAAATGGCTTTACGGATATTTTCATTGGTGTTTATTATTAGTCCGGCAGGCGCAATTGATGGTGAAGTTGTATTCATTATTCGTTTTTTGACAGCGCAAAACTCCATAATCAAATACCCGGTTTTTCATCACATTATGCAATGTTCGATAACTAAAAGTTATCGAAGGCAGAGTATGCCTATGCCAAATTCAGTAGCGTGCAAACACGGAAGCAGGAAAATCTGCGAATTGGATTCAATAACAATAAGGAATAAACTGCTGTTGGGGGCAATCTTAGCGCTATTTCGCGCCCTTAATCAAGGAGGAATGGGGGCAGCCTTACAAAAAATTCTCTTGTCTAAAAATAAGCATCAGTTCCAGTTCTTCATTCCAAAAACCCCTTTCTGTTACTGCCCCGCTATCTACCAAATACATTTTACTTTTAAGCCGTTCAAACTGTTCGTCTGTGAAATTATAACACTGAAAATTGTCGTTGGGGTCTTTCCCTTGTAGTACCTCTTTTTCAAAGTCCCGGTAAAGAATTAAAAAGTCGGCCAACGTTTCTACCGAACTGTTAAAATACATTGACGCGAATGAATCCTCGTGGTCAAGCTGAACAATTTTGTCATTATCATCTGTATCAATAGCAATAACATCTCCATCTCGGCACGAGCCAATTACAATGTATTTAGCAAACTGCGGTTCGTCTTCCTCAAAATCATATTGTTCGGTCAGTTTACTTATGCCGTAGTAAATATCGTCGGTATCGTTGGCAAAAGACAAGTGTGGTTCGCAATAACCTGGCAGGCCCGCTACGCGAAAAAAATCAGAAGTCGACTTCTGTAAATTAAACCTGTCAAGCCTTGATTTGCTCAAAGGCGAAAGCGGTTCGTCTGTATTTGTCCAGCTATTTTTAAATGCCTGAGGGGTCATGTTGTTATTATCAGGTAGTTGGTAATTATACGTAATATTTCATAAATGCAAGTGACAAAACTGAATGGGTATCCATCACCCCATCACTTCCTGTAAACAACAAACGGCAACGGCTGGCTGCTTTTAGTTTTTGTCCACTTTGCAATTATCGAATCGGCGGTTACCCTGCCCGTAATGCGCGGCTTGGTTTTAAGGCCGCTGTTTTCTTCCTCTACATCTATTTGCCCGTTTACAAAATCACCTCGCACAGTAATTCCCCGGCCATATTTTTGGTAGCAATAAATGCCTTCGCATGTCTTTTCATCTGGCCACAGCACAAATAATATGGCGGATTTGTCAATTTTACCTGTAAAAAGCTGGTGCAGCGATTTTGATTTGTATTGGGCTACCGGGCCGCTTTTTAGCCCGAACACGCATTTCCCATAATCGCTCAGGTACTTGCTGAATGAGGGCAAATTAAACTGAATCACCATATCCCAGCCTTTCTGATTTTTCGACAGGCGGTTTTCGCCGTCTAAAATAATGGAGTTGCCTTTGATATAAAAATCGTCGGCAATATCGTTGTTCAAATCGTCGATGACTTCTTGCCATACGCTGTCCTGCACGCCGGCGTCATGAATTTGTTTTTTAAACGCGCTTACACTTTTCTTAATAGCCTGGCTTTTAAAATGTTTAAATCCGGCTGGGGTAAACAGGTCTGGCAGTTGCACCAAGTCGCCATTGCCAGGATTAAAGTTATAATAACGTACCCAATAGGCAGTAGTCATTCCGCTGCTTGCTTCATCAAAACCAAAGCTCAGTACCTTGCTGTTATTGGTATACACGGTATAGGTCATGTCCGTTTTGCCGCCGTAGATTGTACCGTTGTCATAGTTAACGCGCTCGAATATGGTTTTGGTTTGATACCCTTTCAGCATTTCCAGTTCGGATAGCTGGAGTAGCTGGTTTATTTTTGCAGTAGGTAACGCGTGTGCCGAATCGCTGTAAAACACCGGCAAATGAAGTTCGCGCGCAAACCCTTCATATTTAACAGGTTTAACAGTAAAATAATGATTTTGAGCGATGGCGCTTTTAGGCACAATTGTACAAAGCAACAGGGTGATGAGCAAAAGCCCGGATAAAGGTTTCATGTTTACTATTCCCGGTAAAAGGCCGTGAAATAGGATTTAAATATAATCAAATTTACACGGCGAAAATCGAGGCCTAATAAAAATTTTCACCCGATAATATTCTACAATTTGGGCGGATACCATATAACAGATTGCCATATATTTGCGGGCTACCGGTTAAGTCATGAGTACTAAGTGATGAGTTAAAAGCTGAATTTTTCATTTTTAACTTAGAACTTGAGACCTCCGGCTAAAGACTAAACGATTAACATAACACTACCATGGAATACTCAAAAACTTACGTTGCCAAAGACGAGCACATAGATGTACAGCAAATTATGGATGGCTTATACTACCCGTTTTATATGGAATACTGCCGCCATGATTATATCAGGGAAGTGCTGGGTTTTGATTTTGAAACCGAGGCCAAAAACGGTGTTTACATGGTGTTATCCAACTACAGCATCAGTTTTTTACGGTCGTTAAAAAAGGGCGATGAATTTACCGTTACCTGCACTTTATATACCGATAAGGCTGGCCTGCCCAAACTGCACTTTAAACAATCCATCATTTTTAATAATAAGGTAATGACCAAAGCCGTATTCACCGGCACCTGCGTACCCGCAACCGGCGGCCGCCCCTACCTGCCCGCATCGGTATTGGAAAAAATTAAAGATGCGCCTGTATTGGAAGATAGGCAGATTGGGAATTAGTTAAGGGTTAAGACCGGTTGAATATCGGAAATCGAATAATGAATGAAAAACTTCGGTGTTGGACATTCAGTGTTCGATATTATTTCGCCCTTCTGTTTTTCTTAACCTAACATGAGTTCAGGACAACTTTATTCGCCCTTTTTATTAAGCGCTCCCTGCCGGGCTACCGCGCGTACATTTTCCTTTTTTTAAAGATGAGTATAACACACGGTAGCTTTTTAGGGCCGGATAGGATGATGCTCCACCATTTAAAAATTTCATTCCACAACATATTCCTAAATTATTACCTTTAAACAAATTGACTGTTTATGAATAAAGTATTTTACCTGTGTGTAGCGTTAGTTGTTTTGGGTGCCTGGAAATACCAGGACGATCATAAAAAAGGTTTTGTTGATGTTGCCGGGATCGACTCCCTGACAAAACCCGGCGATAATTTTTTTCGCTTTGTTAACGGGCGCTGGTACGATACCGCTAAAATTGCTGCCGATCAATCGGGCGTGGGTTCGTACAGCTTCATGAACATTCCGCAAAAACTGCTGCTGCAAAACATCCTGGATAGTGTTTCAAAAGCCAGGAACCCAATGGGCAGCATCGACCAAAAGGTAGGCGACTTTTACGCCTCAGGTATGGATACCGCAACCATTAACCAACGCGGATACCAGCCCATTAAACCGGTATTGGCACAAATTGATGCCATTGCCAACGTGCCATCACTCATCAAATTTGTAGCAGCGCAGCTAAAAGCCGGGAACGGACTCATTATTGGCTTCGATATTTACCCCGATAACAAAAACAGCAGCATCAATATTGCCCACGCTTCGCAAACCGGTATTGGTTTACCAGAAAGGGATTATTATTTTAAAACAGATTCATCTACGCTTGGCGTTCAGCAGGCCTACAAAAAATATATAAGCACCCTGTTTCAATTAACCGGGAGCAGTCCTGCCGCCGCCACAAAAAACGCGGCTATCGCTTACGGCATCGAGCAGCAAAACGCGGCATCGCATAAAACCAATATCCAATTAAGGGATGTTAATGCCAATTATCATAAGGTAGCGGTGGCCGCCATCAGCAAAACACAGGCTAATATAGGCTGGCCAACATTGCTTGCCGAACTGGGTGCCACAACCGACTCGGTTGATATGGGCCAGCCTGCTTATTACGATAAGTTGAACGGACTGTTGAAATCTGTACCCATAACCGACTGGAAAATTTATTTAAAAGCCGCCACCCTCCAAAACTACGCCGAAATACTAAGCAAACCATTTGTAGATGCCTCGTTTGAATTTAACAAAGTATTGAACGGCCAGGCCGTACAAAAAACCCGCAGGCAAATCATGACGCAAAACGTCGACAGTTATCTGGGGCAGGCTTTGGGGCAATTGTATGTAAAACGGTATTTTAACGAGGACGCCAAAAAACGCGTGCTTGTACTGGTAAACAACCTGCAAAAATCATTCGAGAACAGGATCAATCACCTGGATTGGATGAGCGACAGCACCAAACAAAAAGCCAAAGAAAAACTATATGCCATCACCAAAAAGTTAGGCTACCCGGATAAATGGCGCAATTACGATAAGGTACAAATCAACCGCACCAAATACTTTGAAAACATCCTGTGGTTGAAACAAAACGACTACCAAACCCAGTTAGCCAAGCTGAACAAGCCGGTTGATAAAACCGAATGGGGCACCACGCCATCTACGGTTACCGCTTATTACAATCCCTCGTTTAACGAGGTTGTTTTCCCGGCGGGCATCCTGCAATTTCCGTATTTCGATTTTTCGGCAGACGATGCTATCAACTACGGCGGCATCGGCATGGTAATTGGCCACGAAATGACCCACGCCTTTGACGACCAGGGCGCGCAGTTTGACAAGGACGGCAACGTAAAAAACTGGTGGACAAAGGAAGATTACCAAAAGTTTAGGGAGAAAACAAAACAGCTGGCCAATTTATATGGCTCCTTTACCGTTTTAGATACCGTACACATAAAAGGCGCGCTCACCCTGGGCGAAAACACCGCCGACAATGGCGGCATTGCCATTGCCTACGACGCCTTTAAAATGACCGAACAGGGCAAAGGCAACGTTAAAATTGACGGCTTTACTCCCGACCAGCGCTTCTTCCTGTCCATAGCCCGCATCTGGAGGGTAAAAACCAGGGACGAGTTCCTGCGCACCTACGTAAACACCAACCCCCACTCGCCCGCCATGTGGCGTGTAAATGGCCCATTAATGAATTTCGCCCCGTTTTACAAAGCGTTTAACGTACAACCGGGCGATAAAAATTATAAGGCGGAAGAGCAGCGGGTTAAGATTTGGTAGGGATAACTCAATAAATTCGCATTACCCGTTAACCCGTTTAAAAATATAAAATGCTGGATGCAATTAAACATCCAGCATTTTTATATTAATACTTGGCATGCGGACCACCCCGATGGATCGGGGCGGTAGCGTTCAGAAGCGCTTGCGGTAGCTAGGGGCAACCTGCTTTAAGCTTCAGAATTGGATTTGGGCCCCCTTTATAAGCTAAATATATTGGCTTTGGAAACTGTGTGGGATTATAAGGAAACTATTTTTCAGCCGGCGCTGATTCCCATTGATATTTTAAAGCATCTTATTCTTATATTTAACCCCTTATCATAATTAATGGAGTTATTATACATCTGGATTCAGGATTTCAGAAACCTTAAAAATATCGGCTTTAATTTTTCCACTCATGTAAAATTTGAATACCGAAATCATTCAAATGAATTGATTATAGAACCACATCTCGCTAGGAGACATGGATTTTTCGGCAGGAAGATTACAAATGTTACTGCAGTTATTGGTAAAAACGGCACCGGAAAAAGTAATCTTTTAGATTTGGTCTGTTACCTGACAAAAGGTTCCGCCAAACAATTTTATAAATTCATAATCATATATGAGCACAACAGGACAGGAATGGATCCGCAATATGTTTGTAAAACAAATATAGAAGGACTTGTTCATGACCCCCGGCTAAATATTGTAGAAACAGGTAAGTCAATTCCTAATATCGGGACTATATTTTTCTCTAACGTAAATGACGGCAGAGAGCACAGATTTGCCAGGGATGTAATCGATATTTCGCAAAACTCAACATCCCGGCATATCCGGAAGCGCAGCGATGTATTTAACCAGCTCCGGTTTTTATTGTCAGAAGGTTTTGAACGCTTTGAACTGTCGGCCCCGAATTCTGTTTTGCTAACCACAAGATCAGACTTATCTTTAAAAAAACCTTTACAGGCTTATTTGGCGCACAATCCGAAGTTTGATGCTTTAATCAAACGGTATTCTTCAGGAATCAAGCGGTACGAGCCTTCGGAGCAATTCCGGTATCTACTGAGATATACCTTGTTTATCTACAGTCTGAACCACGTATTTTCCCTGTTTCTTGATAACTCAGAAATTGGAGTGTCCGGTGCGGAAAATACGTTTATCACTGCATTCAATGAGATTTTTCAAAACAGATTTCCAGAACCGGATCTTCCAAATATTTCTTCTGTTCATGAACGCCTGGAACTGGTGCTGAGAGATATGATGAATAGGTTTGCCCAGTTCGGAGAAATGAGAGCGGCGGATTTATACATATTTCTTGATTTTGACCGCAGGATAGCCGATCTGAATTTAACAGTAGCAGAGGAAAAGATTTCGAAGAAAACCTATTTCAAGGCCTTTTTTGACAGGCATAACCAGAATATTTTCAGAGGGAACAGCGCAATTTTTGATTTTCCGGAAATTATAGATATTGAATGGGCTGGTATGAGTTCAGGCCATAAAGCGTTTTTAAATGTTTTTGCACAGCTGCATTCCACCTTAAAACGGGTAGAAAAACAAGAACACGTGTTAATTTGCATTGACGAAGGTGATCTCTATCTCCATCCGGAATGGCAGCGACAGTTTTTAAACCGCATAATCAGTTTCGTGCCGGAAATGCTCAATAAAAAATTGCAATTTATTTTAACTACGCACAGTCCTTTTCTGATATCTGACCTCCCTAAAGAGAATTTAATCTTACTGAAATCCGGCAACACCGGTGATTGCGAAATTGCAACTGACCAGATAAAGTTACGGCAGACCTTCGGCGCAAATATTTACGAACTTTTCCGGGGGCCTTTCGTACTGGATCAAAGTACCATCAGCGAATTTGCGCTGGTAAAAATTAACCGGGCCATTGCTATACTTACGCAGCCGGCTATTTCAAGGGTTGATTTTAACGAGGCCCGGGATATCGTCTCTGCAGTAGGCGATTACGCGGTTCATTTTAAACTGGATTTAATGTTATCTGATGCTCAAACTCGCCTGTAACCCGCCGATTACATTTGAAGAACTCGAAAATTCACATTTCAATGAGTTAAATAAAATCATTGAAAATGGGGACCGGCGGGGGCTTTATGCGATAGCTTCGCCAATTACCAAATTACATAAGGCAATTAACAGCCATTCGGGGATTGAAAAAGAGTTTTTCAACTGGCTGTGGGGAGCATGTGGCACCCGGTTACGCGCCATACTATGCGGTAAACCATTATTACTGAAAATGATCGTCGATTCATTTAATAAAAAATTCCCCGGAATGGTATTCAGTGCGAAAGATTCAGAAGGCCATATTAACTTTAATCCGTTAGGGAAGTCGGTTTTAGAAATTTTTAACTATACCCGGTACCGCCAATCCGGGTTATGCTTAAATTTCCTGGCGGCGCTAGGCATCCGCGAAGCACAGCCGTGCCCATACTGCAATTATGATAAAATCTATCTGACCTCAGTGAACGGCGGCGACTATAACTATGATGAAGCTGATCGCGAAAATGTCAATAATAACTATGAGCAGGCTTTATTGGATCTTGATCATTTTTTCCCAAAATCACGTTACCCGTTCCTTGCCATATCACTTTATAACTTGGTTCCTTCCTGTCATAATTGTAATTCAAATTTCAAAAGCACAAAAGAGTTTGCCCTTGACACACATGTACATCCTTATGTCAGAGATTTCGAGGACATCTTCACATTTTCACTGTTAGAGCCCTATATAGATGGCCAGTCACATCATGCGCTGAAAATTATTTACAAGAACAAAGTACCATTTCCGGATAATAGCATAAAAGATTTCAGATTGATTTCGCGGTATAACGGTGAGAAAAAAGCACTAGGTGATATGCTTCAGCTTTTGCATATGGGGATTTTTGAAAATTTTGACCAAGTCTTCACCGATGAACAGGACAAGAAGGTTAAAAGGCTGATCCTGAGAAGTTCATCTATACCTTTTGAACGCCACGAAATTGCAGAGTTTTCCATCGGTAAACTTAAAAGAGATATCTACATGGAGTTTTACCAAAGGAAAAACAATAAAGTATGAAGGTTACAGACGTTATCAGGTCCGGACACCATAAACGTTATACGGTTATTAAAGAAATAGCCACGAAGAACCGGCCAAACGCGCATGTATACTTATGCGAGGATGAAAACGGGCAAAAGTTTGTTGCAAAATATTTTTACAACCAGCCACCTATGCCATATGTGGCTTACGCAAAGTATAATCATTACGGGCGCAGACGGGATGGCAGCCGCCTGGTTTTTGAAGAAATAAGGAAAGCCAGTAAATCGTACGGATTTATTATAGATCATGTGGAGAGAATCAAGTTTAATGGAAAATGGGTAATCATCCTTCAATACATTGAAGGCGTTACATTAACAGATTTTATTAAAAACAACACGGCTGATAAGGCAGTTTTATCGGCCGCCGTTGCAGCGCTGGCCCGAACACTTTCCGAATGGCACAGCAATGGCTTCGCACATGGCGACCCGCACCTGGACAACTCCATAATAGATATCTCGGATGTCCAGGATTTTAAGGTTTATTTAATTGATTACTGCCAGATTCATCATAAGAATTTCCATTACTGCAAGCATTTTAATTGTTTTACCCCTAATCCTGAAAAACGGCTGAATGAAGATCTGATAAATCCCTCCAAAAGATTCGGTAAAGGATTCAAGTTTGAAATTTCGGAATTCAGTAAAAATCTGGGCTATGCTGATGACCTCACTGTTATTTTTGAAGAAAACTATTCGAGGCAATTAATTTAGTATTCTTTCTCCCTGCTCCCGCAAGCTCTTCCCCCCCCCTTGGCGCAAGTGTTGTGCGGCTGTATGCGGGAGGCTCACTTGTGACTTTGTAATCGGTGCTCTAAATATTAAAATATTGGCTTTCAATTTTTTGAATGATAAATTGTTTAATAGGTTAGCTTTGTTGAAGCATTTGTTATATAAATAAATTATTAAAATGGAAGAGGAGTTTAATATAGACGAAGTTGAAATTGGCGACAGTGTTGATTTTAAGATAAAGACAAATAGAGCTACTTCAGCAGTAAAAGAAGTAGACTATGTTAGGAGATTAGTCAAAATAAATTTCTTTGAAGATCCCGATAAGGCAATAGATAGAGTAAATAAATGGATTAAATTTGAAGATTTATATATTATCAAAAAAGCGATTAAATAAATTTGATAGGTCAATGCGGTCCCCACTCCCTTGGCGCAGTGTTGTGCGGCTGCATGTGGGAGGATCACTCGTGACTTTTGTAAGCCATTTAAATCGCAAGGACAGGTCAGCTACCGCACCTGCCCCAGCGCAAGACCTGCGCTAAAAAGGGTGGCATCAACGACAGTTTTGTGCAAAATTATTTGGATGAATTCTGCTACAAGTTTAACAGAAGGTATTTTGGCGACAAATCTGCCCTTGTTGGTGTTCCCCACCGCACTTTGTTGGAGTTGTCTCCAACAAACTCGTGGACCGTTAATATGTCGTAATAGCCAAAGCCATCTGTCCCCGGTGTTATCGTTATCAATCGGCAGGTCGTTATCTAAAGGAATTGGCATACTGCTTACGTTTTAACGAGTGTGCCGCCGGGAACGAAGTTGTTGGAGACAACTCCAACAACGGCTTGGGGAGAACGATGGTGTAACCCCCTTAAATTTTAACCAACATAACGTCTTGTGAATAAATACAATATGTTAATATTTGTATATTAAATTGAACACCTTCAGTTAAATAAACCAATTATGAAATTAAGGCTAATTTTATCATTTCTGCTTTTAACCATTTCTGTTACTGGGTTTAGTCAGGAAAAGCAGAACGTAACTATTGTTGAAAAAGGCTTAATTAAAGTATCTGTGATGTACCCTTATGCCGAAGGTAAAACCTTTAATATGGAATACTATGAATTGAAGCACATGCCAATGGTAGCGCGGTTTTTAGGATCAAATTTGGTTAAATACACCATCGAAAAAGGGATTGCCAGTGGTATCCCAAACCAACCGCTGCCCTTTATGGCTATTGGCACATTTTATATAAAAAGCCTAAGCGACTATCAAGCTGCTATCGCGCCAAACAGAGATGCCATTCGTGCTGATTTTTCAAATTATACCAATATCACTCCTGTTATTTTGGTAAGTGAGGTGATAAAGTAAACATAACATTTTACAAAACGGTACCAGCTTGCCCCCCTACTCCGCAATAGGGATAGAAGTGGGTACCGGCCCTGCGCGTAATGCCTGCAGGCGTATGAACGCATAGCCCGGACCGCAGGTATTGCCACTTTTAGTATCAAGTAGCAAGTATCAAGTAGTAAGATTTTTAATACGCAAATATTTTTCTTCGCACTTTTTAGTAGCAAGTAGTAAGTATCAAGTAGTAAGATTTTGAAGGGAAAACAGAAGTAAAAACAATATCGAACATAGAATATCCAAGGCCGAAATTTTTCGGTTCATTATTGGAGATTGGATATTCGGTGTTCGGTGTTCGATATTAAATTCATTTAAAAACCCCGCAGGCCTTGTTAAAACAAGGGCGCTGCGGGGTGGTAACCGCTACGTTACAGTTCTTTATCGTCTATCAGTTTGGCGTCGCGGGTGTTTTTTTGTACGGCAATGGCCGAGAACATGCTGAGGCAAAATGCCATGGCGTAAAAGCCTTTTTCGCTTCGGGCCAGGTCGGTATTCCACAGGCCGATGGTTAATAAAACCATGGCCGCGATGGTGGCAAACCAGCTGAGGCCGTAGTACAGGTCGGTAACGGCCAGCCCTTCGGCCCTGTCCCTTACGCTTTTTTGTACCGAGATAACGGCGAATAAACCAAATAATAAAATGGTGAAATAATAGCCTTTTTCGTTCAGCTGGATAGTGGCAATCCACAAGCCAACGCAGTAGCCTATTACGCCCACCAATAAGGCAAACCACGAGGCCCCTATAAAGGCGGCGGTGGGTTTTAATGGGTTTCTTTTAATCTTGTCGCCATATTTTCCGATGGCTGAATTTTGGTCTGTGTTGTTTTGTAGCGGTTCCATGTTTGTGTTGTTTTGGTTGTTAATATGGAAGCAAATGTGCGATGTAAAACCGGCCTGCTAAAATCAAATTATGTAAATTACTGACGATATAATTTTCAATTTAACTTACCTTTACTGGCATTAATACATTGATATGGACTCACTATCGGAGTTGGTTAACCTGCTCAATAATGCTGATAAAGCACTATTCAGGCAGTTTTTACAGCGTAAAAACAAAAGGGAAGATGTAAAAAACCTGGCTTTACTTGATTTGATAGAAACTGACGATATAGCTGGCATAAACAAACTATACAAGCCCGAAAAAAATAAGGATGCCTATCATGCATTACGCAAAAGGCTGCAGGATAATTTGCTGCTATTTTTATCGCAAAAAACCTTTGAGAGCAGCCATGCCGAAACCTACGATGCATTGCGCCTGGTGGTGGTAGGGCGTTTTTTGTTAGAGAATGATGTGTATAAGGTAGCCTTCAAATGCCTGGATAAAGCCGAAAGGCTGGCCAACCATCTGGAACAGTTTAATTTATTGAATGAGCTTTTGCTGCTGAAGCTGCAATATGCCCACCTGGAGGGAGCCGAAGACCTGGATGCCCTCACCGCACGTTACCTGCAGAACCAGTTGCACATGCAGCGCGAGGCTAAGCTAAATATGGCATATGCTTTTTTACGGCAGGAACTACAGGCGATACACCTGCAAGGGAAAATAGTGAATTTGACCAGCCTGGTGATTACCACCATTAGGAAATACAAGATCTCGGCACAGGACCTGATGACCTATAAATCTATCTACCAGATCCTTTTCATTGCGAACGAATACGCGGCGATACAGCAAAATTATGGATTGATAGAGCGTTATGTTAAACGCACGGATCAGTTTATGCAGGGCCAGGAGGGTAAAAAGCAGTCGTACCTTTTTTACCATATCTCTATCCTGTACTTTTTGGCCAACTTTCATCTGCGGCAAAAGGATTTTGCCAGGAGTGCATCCTATTTAAAGGAAATGATGGATTTAATGGCGACGGATAGCCGTTATTATGCGGTGTTTTATTTACGTTACCAGTTACTACGTGGCCTTAACTTGTTTTTTACAGGTTTTGCCAACGATGCCATAATGATATTGCAGGAATCGCTTGCCAAAACCAACAACAGGAGCAAACCGGAAGACATAGAAGATGTACGCATATGCCTGGCCATGTTTTTGGCCCTGTGCAATAACCAGCAAAGTTTAAAACAGCTCATGTTACTTACCCGAACCGATGCCTGGTACGAAAAAAAGATGGGCATGCTATGGACCATCCGCAAAAACCTGATGGAAATTCTGGTGCATGCGCAGTTCTCCAACATTGATGTTGCCATGTCGCGGCTAACCAGTTTTAGGCGGCGCTATAAAAAGTACCTGTTAAAAACTTCGGAAGAGCGGGTACTATTATTTCTGAAGCTGGTTGAAAAATACCTGCAAAAGCCCGATGTGGTTTTTGAACCCACGTACCGTGACCAGGTTTTAACCCTGGCCGGCAAGGCAGAGAATAACGACATTTTTACCTTAAGCTTTATAGCCTGGCTAATAGCCCGCCGGGAGAAAAAAACAGCTTATGAAGTGGTGCTGGGGTTGGTACGGGAGAAGAGTCAAGAAATTAGAATCAAGAATTAAGACAGCCGTGGGGCTACTGTGTGTACACATCTTTTAACAAAAGAAAATGTCATTTCGAACGAGGTACGAGGAGAAATCTTTAACGCCTTGCATCCCCAAAAGCCTATCGAATTGCAGGACGTTTAAGATTTCTCCTCTCCCCAACACTCAAAGCTCTCCCAGTTCGTTCGAAATGACATTTTTTTATTATTAGTACGTTTCCAAAAGATGTGTACACACAGTAGCCCGTGGGGAGGGACTTAAAAAGTCTTCCGGGCCGCAGGCATTGCCCTTTTGGAGAATAAGGGCCGCGGAGATGCATGTTATTTCATAACTTTACGCCAATGCACCACATGTGCCTGCCTTAACCATGGACCTGAAAACCCTTACTAAACTTCCGTTTTATATTAAACTGGCCTGCGTATTGTTCAGCCTGTTTGCCATTGGTTACCTGGTGATCATTGGCAAAGAGATCCTCTCGCCGTTGATATTTTCGTGCCTGTTTTCGATTTTATTGCTACCGGTGGCGGCCTTTTTAGAGAAGTGGCTGCGTTTGCCCCGAAGTGCCGCCTCTATGATGGCCGTAATACTGCTGCTATTGCTGATAGGCTCACTCATTTATGTCATCGCCTCGCAAATTGCCGACCTGACGAAGGATTGGCCACGGTTCCAGGCGCAGATAAGTCAATCTATGTGGGAATTCAGGGGCTGGGTGCAGGATACCTTCCACGTAACGCGTGGCAAGCAGCTCAGGGTGGTCAACTCGGCAGCCAGTAAGGTGATGTCGCCCGATCCTGAAGTGGTTGGCGCAACGGTGCTATCGTTATCGTCTATTCTGCTGTTTTTGGTGTTTACCTTTATTTATACGTTTTTCTTTTTGCTGTACCGCCGGCTGATCATGAAATTCCTGGTATCGGTTTTTTTGCCCGAAAATAAGACCACGGTGCATGAGGTGATTGAGCAGGTGCAGCGCATTATCCGCAAGTATATTATTGGTTTGCTTATTGAAATGGGCATTATAGCAACGGGCGTAAGCGTGGCATTTAGTTTTATGGGGGTACAGTATGCCATTTTATTGGGCTTGATTACAGGGGTGTTTAATATTATCCCCTACGTGGGTATTTTCAGCGCCCTGGTAGTTAGCGCAGTGGTTACGCTGGGTACATCGCCGGATAGTACCAAAGTTATCTGGGTAATGGTTACACTGGTTGTTACCCATTTAATTGACAGCAATGTACTGCTGCCGATTGTTGTTGGCTCCAAAGTAAGGATTAACGCTTTGATTACCGTGCTTGGCGTTGTGGTGGGCGAAATGATATGGGGCATACCGGGCATGTTCCTATCCATCCCCAGCATAGCGGTGCTAAAAATTATTTTCGACCGGGTAGAAAGCCTGCAACCCTGGGGCATTATCATGGGCGATGAAGAAAAAGACCAAAATCAACTGGCCAAAGGTCTCAGGCTAAAAAAGAAGAAGGTCGTTATTGAAGATGTGGAACCATCGGTGGGCCCCACCTAAGTCCTCCGCGGTAGGGAGGACTTTAAAAAAGATGGTGGATAAAATTGCAACGGCTCCCTTTTTACAGATGCCTTTCATGACCAGTTAATGACATGGATTTTAAGCTGTTGATTATCAGAGTTATTTTTTTAATGTAGAGACGCAATACTTTGCGTCTCCCCCAGGATATTCAAAATTTACAGGCTCAATTTGCATGTGTGATTTGCATGCGGGAGACGCAAAATGTTGCGTCTCTACAAAAGCCCCGTTTACAATTATGTCATTACTTTTTTTTCAAGCATAGGCTGGAGGGCACTCGCAATGACGGTAGTTTAGTAGATTCGTTTAACTATAGTCGGGAGACCCTGACGGTACAGCAGGGCTTTCGTCAATCTGAGCGGTGTCACCCTTTGATTTTAAGCACCGGCCACGGCACTGGTATAACTTGCCGGGTACACTTTCCTGAACATGATGTAAGTTATGGTTACGATGCTGAAGGCCACCAGGGCATCGATAGTGGCGGATGGGCCGATGACGATAAGCTTGGAGAAGAAGGCAAAAATGATATCGAAAAATACGCCTGCAAATACCCACTCTTTTAACCGGAGCAGTTTGTTGGGGATTAACAGAACGGTAATGCCCGATAGCTTGGCTACGCCCAGTACATAAATAAAGTAGGCCGGGTAGCCCAATTTGAGGGTGATATCCCATACTATTTTATTGGTGGTAAGTTCGCAAATGCCGCTGGTGCCAAACCATAATGAGGTTAATGCTGTACCGATCCAAAAAATTGTTTTTGCTGTTTTTGTTGTCATGATTTCTGTGTGTTTTTAGTTTGATTTGAGTCAAAAATGAGGCATCTGCCTTAAAACCCACAGTGGTTTTATAGCCAATTGGGCATTATTGATGATGGCGTAGGCATTTTGAGGCATGGACCGGCACGAGAGTTGGGATTATCGCGGGGCCGCGATGTGAAAGAGCGGTGTTGCACCGAGTGGTAAAACCCCGTGGATTTTGAGGAGATGATGCCATCGTGAAAAGGGCTGTCATGCTGAGCCCCGTCGAACCATAGCGGGCAAAGGCCTCTCCGCGCGTCTTTCGACAGGCCCAGGGTGACAGACCTACCCCATCGAAAATAAAACATGTCATGGGTAGCCCCGTCGAAGCATCGCGGGCAAAGGCCCCTCCGCGCAACCCTTCGACAGGCTCAGAATGTAAAAGCACAATACTATGTGTAACCTGGATAATTTCTACCCCTTCAGCGCCTCTATCTCCTTCAAACTCTTAGGCAAGTACTTACCCAGCAAATGGCTGCCGGTATCGGTTATCAAAAAGTTATCCTCAACACGGATGCCGCCGAAATCGCGGTAGGTGTTCAGTACATCGTAGTTGATAAAGTCGGTGTATTTGTTTTCGGCCTGCCAGCGGTCGATGAGTTCGGGGATGATGTAGATGCCGGGCTCGATGGTGAGTACGTAGCCGGCTTCCAGCTCGCGCCCCAGGCGCAGGGATTTGAGGCCGAAAACGGTGGTTTCCTTTTTAAGGGTATCGGTGTAGCCTACGTAGGGTTCGCCAAGGTCTTCCATATCGTGGGTATCCATGCCCAGCATATGGCCCAGTCCGCATTGAAAAAACATGGTATGCGCGCCGGCGGCAACGGCTTCGGCTGCATCGCCTTTCATGATGCCGGCCTGGCTCAGGCCTTCTACCAGTTTCTGGCAGGCGGCCAGGTGAATGTCTTTATAATGCACGTCCGGTTTCAGCATGCTGATGGCGTGGTCCATGGAGTTGAGCACCACCTCGTATAATTCGGCCTGGCGGGTGGTAAACTGTTGGCCCACGGGGACGGTGCGGGTAAGGTCGCCACCGTAGTGCATGGCGTTTTCGGCGCCGATGTCGCATAGCAGCATCTGGCCGTCCTGCAGGGTATGGCCGTAGTAATGGGTGTGCAGGGTTTCGCCGCGGGGCGTAATAATGGCCGGGTAACCCAGGCGGGAGTTGGCCGCAATGGCTACCTCGTTGGCTTTGGCTACCAGTTCGTATCCCTTAATGCCTGGGCGCGTGTTTTTGATAACGGCCAGCTGCATATCCACGCTAATGGATACGGCTTTTTCCATTTCGGCAATCTCCAACGGGGTTTTAATCACCCGCTGGGCAATTACGGCTTTGATGAGTTTTACCGATACATGATCGGCCACATCCTGCAGGCTCACATTGAGCCAGGCAGCAAGTTTAATTTTATTTTCGGGGCGGTAAGGCGGTAGTATGTGCACCTTGCGCCCGGCGGTTTGCGCTTTGTGAATGTAGTGGGTAATATCGTTGTACGGGCGGGTTTGGCTAACGCCAACCAGGGCGGCCATTTCGCTCACGGTAGGCAATACGCCGGTCCAAATAATGTCGTCGATGCTCAGCTCGTTGCCGAAGATCAGGGCCTCGCCGGTGTCGGTATCAATCACCGCGGCCAGTCCTGCAACATCCAGCCCGAAGTAATACAGAAAACTGCTATCCTGGCGGTAGCTAAAATGGTTGTCCTTATAGTTCATGCTGCTTTCCTCGTTACCCAGCAACACAATAAGACCATCGTTCGCCATGCTTTGCGTTAACACTTGCCGCCTATCGGCGTAAACCTGCTTATCGAATAATTGAAGATCCATGCCGCAAATATAAGCCCCCTAACCCCCTGAAGGAGGAACTTTGATCGGAAAATTTTTAACAAAAGTAGGAGTACTTTTTAAAGTGATAAAAAGTGTTAATTTTTGTGGTTTTTTTATCGAAATAATAGCGGGTTTGCATGTGCTTCTTGCTGTTTTTAGCTATAAAAATGAGCTTTTTTTGTGTAAAAAACGTACTTTAAGAAGTTTGAGGGAAATCATCGGCAATCCAGCTGCTTACAATTTTTGCAGACAGTAAACAAAGCGGAATCCCCCCGCCCGGATGGACACTCCCCCCGCAAAAATACAGGTTTTTAGTTTTGGCCGATTTATTGGCATGCCGCAAAAATGCCGCGAACCGGCTGTTGCTGCTGGTGCCATACAATGAACCCTGGTAGGATGAGGTTTTGCTCTCAATCTGCCGCGGATCGAGGATGGTTTGGGAAAGGATGAGGTTTTCGATATCGTCGCCCAAAATGCGGGTGAGTTTCTTGAGGATGTTTTCGCGGGCGATGGCAACCAGGGTATCCCATTCCTGCCCTACGTTGGCCGGCACGTTGATCATGGTAAACCAGTTTTCGCAGCCGGCGGGGGCATCGTCCGGCTTATATTTACAGCTGATATTAAGATAGATAGTAGGATCGTGAAAGATATCTTTATCCTTCCAGATGTGGTCAAACTCGGCTTTGTAATCGGTACTGAAAAAAATGTTATGCAAATCAAGCTCCGGGAACCGCCTGCTAATACCCCAGTAAAATATCAGCGCCGAACTGCTGCGCTCCTGGCCCAGGATTTTGTTGGGGAACAAGCCCGGATGCGATTTGAGCAACCTTTGATAGGTGAACCAAACATCCATGTTGGATATGATCACGTCGCCGTTGATGGTGTTACCCCCCACCCGTAGGCCGGTGGCTTTGCGGGCATCTAAAACTATCTCATCCACTTTTGAATTGTAGTGGAATATAACCCCCAAAGATTCCGCCAGTTTAACTAAACTACCCGTAATACTACACATACCCCCAACGGGGAAATAAGCGCCGTAGTGCTGCTCTAAATGCGGTATCACGTTCAGCGTTGCCGGGGCAGCATATGGGTTTGATCCGTTGTAGGTGGCATACCTGTCATAAAACTGCACCAGGCGGTCGTCTTT
Organism: Mucilaginibacter sp. P4_C11; assembly: GCF_056402115.1. Taxonomy (NCBI): domain Bacteria; kingdom Pseudomonadati; phylum Bacteroidota; class Sphingobacteriia; order Sphingobacteriales; family Sphingobacteriaceae; genus Mucilaginibacter; species Mucilaginibacter sp. P4_C11. Next base: position 220,304 of record NZ_JBFUIA010000008.1, read on the forward strand.
AAAATAACCCTCGTTGGCCTTGTGCATTGTCCGGAAGGCGTCTATCCCCGGCAAACCCAAAACCGACCTTGCCGTATCCCGGCTCAAAAATGTTTTAAGCCTGTGCAGCGATTGTTCCAGGAAAACGTGGTTTGTTATATGGTAGATGGTTGCGCTGTTGGCCAGGTACTTTTTTACTGATGCAACAGGTTCGCCGGTAACATTATTTACCTCGGCGGCAAATTGAGCTGTATCGGCGTAAGCGTTTAATTGGGTGCCGTCTTCATAAAAGTACCGGCAAACTTTATCCAGCTTCTTGTAGTTAAAAAAATCTTTGGGGGCTTTACCGGCAAGGGTAAAAAGCTCATCCACATACTGCGGCATGGTAAACAGGCTCGGCCCGGCATCAAAGCGAAAACCACTTTGCTCAAATTCAGATAGTTTACCGCCGGGATAGCTGTTAGCCTCAAAAACCTCAACATGATAGCCCTGCACCGCAAGCCTTATCGCTGTCGCGATGCCTGCAATGCCCGAGCCGATGATTAGTGCCTTAGCCATTGCGTAGTCCCAATCCGGGATCGTTATTTAAAATATATTTACCATTGGCAAAACCGGGCATCTGGTATGGGTTGTTGCTTACCAGGAAGGGGCCGTCCAGGTCAACCCAATCGCATTGGGGGGCAAGGGCTAAACCGGCCAATGCCGCGCAGCTGGTTTCAGTCATGCAACCTATCATGATTTGCAGGCCTAGTTCGCGCGCTTTGGTTATCATTCGTTTGGCCTCGTACATCCCGGCCGATTTCATGAGTTTGATATTGATGCCCGTATATACGTCTTTGGCTTTCTCTACATCCTCAAAACGCTGTACGGCCTCATCACCAATAATGGGAATGGGGCTGCGCTCGGTGAGCCATGCATTGCTGTCGGGGTCGGTTTTCAGCATGGGTTGTTCTATTAGTTGCACCCCTTGCTCCTGCAGCCAGTAAGTCATATCCAGGCTTTGCTGTAAATCTGTCCAGCCCTGGTTGGCATCTACATATAATGGCACGTCCGTAACCGAACGAATGGTGCCTATGAGTTCTTTATCCGTATCGCGGCCAAGTTTTACCTTAATCACTTTAAATCCTTCGGCTTCTTTTACTTTTTTGATAATCATCTCGGGCGTATCAATACCGATGGTAAAGCTGGTTACAGGCATCAGGCTGGGGTTACTGCCCAAAAGCTCCCAGCAGGGCTGGCCTTTAATTTTGCCATCCAGATCATGCAGGGCTATATCAATGGCTGCTTTTATGGCTGGGTTGCCGGGTGCAATGCCATCTAAATAACTAATGATTGCGCCAAAATCAAAAGGATAACTAAACCGGCCAATATCAACTTTACTTAAAAACTCTGTAGCGCTTTGATGGCTTTCGCCCATGTAAGGCACCATTGATGCCTCCCCGTAACCGGTAACGCCCTCATGTTTTGCCTGCACCAGCATAACCGGCGTGGTTGTGCGCGAAAACTTGGCTATGGTAAAAGCGTGTTTAAGTTGTAATTCGAAGGGTTGATATGTCAGTTCCATGTTAAAAACCAAAGCTAAAAGTTTAGAATGAATTTCGTGCTTATCTTTGCGGCCATGCCGGCACAAATTTATTCACCGTTTCAGCGTTTTAATTTCAGTAACAGCAAATGTTTCCTTACGGGCGAGGCTTTAAATTCTGAAGAAGAAAAGATACAGGTTTTTCCGCAATGGCTTATGAGCCGTTATAACCTGGAAGACCAGCCCTTTAAATTGCTTGACGAAAGTATGGCCACGTACAAGGACCTGAAACTCCCTTGCAGCGCCGCCATAAACGAGCAATATTTGGAACCGCTGGAAGCCGAAATAGCCGCCGCGTTTGAAACTGGCCATGAAGCTGTAAAAGAACTTGATGAATTCAAACTTTTTCAATGGGCCGGCAAATTATTATACGGGATAATTTTTAACGAGATACAGGCAGGCATCCGCCAGCAGCATGCACAGGGCGAAGAGTTTAATATATCACAGGCTATTATTCACCGGTTTAGCAACCTGCACCTGATGCTTCAAACGCTTAACCTGCCTATTGAACTGGATGGCTTTAAACCCTACAGCATTGCTTTGTTTAAGGTTGACAATGCCGACAGCGTTTTTGGCTATCGCGATGAGATCAATACGCTTACCTTCTCGCTGCGGATAAAAGACTTTGGCCTGGTGATTTGTCTGCAAGATAATGGCTCGAACGGGCGCTATCACCAGGAAATGCTGGATAAAATTGCCGATCAACCGTTGCACCCCATCCAGTTTGAGGAGGTTAACGCACGGTTCTTTTACTCGGCCTACCTGTTTAACCGCCTGCCAGAATATGAGGTGATGCCCGTTGGCGATACCATTTACATAGAAGCCGCCCCTTTACGCGGCACCAGCAGCAAGCCCCTGTTTGATGACTGGATGAACAAAATTTACGGCCAGGTGCTGGAAAACTTTTGGAAAAACTGGGGCTTCCTGCTATTAGAGATCATCAAAAACCCCAACGCCCCCATGAGCTTCCTGTTTAATGCCAATGGCGATTTTGTTAATGCAGCAACGATTGAACTTTCTCGGTAATTTGCTGAATAAAGAAAGGAACTACACCTGGGTGAAATAAAATCGTGATTAATAAGCCGCTTAACGCCCCATAAAAGTGAGCGTCGTGATTTACATTGTCGCGAGCATATTTGGTTGCATAGCTGCAATATACAAGGTATAACACACCAAAAATAACAGCCGGAATTTCTATCGGTATAGGCAAAATCATCATTTTACCCAATGGGTTGTATAATATAGCGCTAAAAACCACGGCGCTTACCGCACCGGAAGCGCCGAGACTGTAATAACTATAATTTTCCCGGTGTTTTATTACCGATGGCATATCGCTCAGGATAAGGCTTATCATATATAGTACCCCAAATTGAAAATGTCCTAAAACCGGTTCCAGTTGGAAGGCAAAGAAATAAAACGACATCATGTTAAAAAACAGGTGCATCCAATCTTTATGAATAAACCCGCTGGTAATTATGGTATAAACATAATGCCCGCGCGATACATTGTACGGATGCAGCATGAGCTTGCCATACAGGTTTTGGTTGGAGAAGGCGATTAAAGAAACAAGAATAGTTAGTGCAAATATTACCGAGGCTACAGGAGCCAGTATAAGGTTTTCCATTTATTTAAGGTCGAGTTTAGTATCGTTTAAAATGCGGCCCACCGGGTAGCGCATGTATGTTTTTTCAAAGTACGGCGAGTTTTTGTATACAAAAAACAGCTGCGCCTGCGCACTGTTGGCCAGTTGCGGGTCTTTTGCTTTGGCGTCATCCAGCTTTTGTTTCAGGGCAGGATCTTTTTTCAAGAGGTCGGCAGCTTTATCTTCAAAAACATAGTCCGAAAAGTATTCCTTTTCACCCAGCATCGAATCAAAAAAGTTCCAGGCAAAAAAAGAATCTACACCCTGTGGTTCCAATGTTTCTACAATATACCGGTTAATGGCCTGGTTGGTATATACAACGTAATCGCCGGCATAAAATTTTACGGCCATATCAACCGGGTTTAATTGTACGCTGCTATGCAGGTAGTGGCCTTCAAACGGGCGTGTTGGTGTTTTAATATCGCCGAAGTAATACATCTGCAGGTTTAACGTGGTATCGTGCGCCAGTTGCTGCATTTTTACACCGTTCAGCTTAAACAGATCTATCACCTTGCCCCATGCCTGTGGTATTATATAGGCCAGCGGCTTATCGGCAGTTACCATTGTTTTATAGGTGTTGTAAAATTTGATCACTTTGGTATAAGGCTTATTCCTATCGTAATACAAGCGTTTTAGCCCGCTTACATCGCTGGTTTTGTAGCCGGCCTCGTATCCTTTAAAGGTGATGGTATCCACGGCTTTCATATCCACCTCCCATTTTAAGGGAAATGTTTTTTGGCTGATAACGGCCGCATCGGCTTTTTCCTTCAGTTCGCCTATCAGTTTAGCATCACGCTGGTTTATATCAATCAAATGCTGCATAAAATCATAAGTGGCATAAACCCGTTTATCAAAGGTTTTTAACATGTGGGTTTCGGTAATATAACTGATGATGTTATGCTGGGCAGTAAAGCCGGTTGCAAAACGGGGAGTTTCTAAAAAGCTCACGATGCCCGAATCTGGCAGGCCTTCTTCACCCGCGCCATAAGGAATCATCTCGTAGCCGCTTTTTTTCATGTGGCTATAAAGGTATGGCGTCAGTGTTTTCGAGGTATAATCGGCCAGTATAGGGTTTTGCTTATCTTTCTGGGTTTCTATCAGTGTCATCACATATTGATAGTCTGCCCCATCACTGGTGTGGTTGTCTAAAAACACTTCGGGTTTCCAGGTGGTTAATATCTGCGTAAAAGCAAGCGCGTTACGGCTATCCGCTTTTATAAAATCCCGGTTCAAATCAAGATTGCGGTAATTCCCCCTGAAACCGTAGGCCACAGGGCCGTTTTGGCTTACACGGCTTTGACCGCGGTTAAGGTTGCCATCAATATTGTATAATGCTACCAGGCAAATCACCACATCCTTTGGCAACTGGTTCTTTTTAAGCATATCGCGCACCAGCATCATGCTGGCATCAATCCCCTCCGGCTCGCCAGGGTGGATACCGTTATTGATAAGCAATACCCGTTTATCCTGCTTTTTTATCAGCGCGGGATCAAAAACACCGTTTTTTGACAGCACAATCAATGTTAATGGCTTACCTACATCGGTAGTGCCATAATTAATCATTTTCATTTGCTGCGGGTACAGCTTATTTACCTTTTGATAGTAGCTGATAACTTCGGCATAGGTGGCCGTATAGTTTTTATCCTTGCTTAATTCAAATGGGGTTAGCTGGGCATTGGCACCTATACAGGCGAAGAAGAGAACTATGGCTAATAAAAATGATCTCATGGAATTGTGTTTGGCTCAAAGATAGGTTAGAAGAGTCAAGAATCAAGAGTTAACAATCAGGACAGCTACAAAAAAGTATTCCTAACCCAGACCGGCCAGTTCTGCCTGAACCTTTTTTGGCAGGCTTTTTACTACCTGCAGGTAGGAGTGGTCAATCATTTCGCAAAGCTGCTTACGGGTTAGCGAGCCATCCATATAAACGGTATTCCACAATTTTTTATTCATATGGTAGCCTGGAATTACCTCCGGGTACCGCTCGCGAAGTTCAACAGCAAGTTCAGGGTCGCATTTTACATTAAACCGGTTGCCTTCTGTAAGGCCAATCAACAGGAATATCTTTTCGGCAACTTTAAACACAAGCGTTTCTTCGCCAAAGGGCAGGCCTTCGGTGGTACCTGGTTTTTGCAGGCAATAATCGCGCAATTCCTCTACGTTCAATACTGAAATTTTCTGATGAGTTTAACGTACGAGGTAGTATTACCAAAGTTATATTTAAACCCAATGGTTACAAAGGTATATTGGTCCATGGCGTTGTTTTTATATTTTGATGTGGGATCGTTATAGCCATCAAGACCTTCACCTGGGGCAAAATAGTGTTGAACACTAATATCTATACCGTACCTGGGCTGGTCATAGTCATCAAAAAGTTTAAACTCATAGCCAAGCCTGAGAGGAAAAATAACGTTCATGCTGTTATTTTTTCCCTGGAAACCTTCAGCCGAATTGGGATCGGGGTACACTACTCCGTTTTCAGGGAACCTGTTAAAACGCTCAATGCGCGTCATGTTGTTGTATATAAAACCAATACCGGTGCCAATGTATAACCCTTTAATCCGGTCTAAAACCCAGCTATCACTATAATCAAGTATTTCGCCGGCCTGTAAATCGCCATGAACATTGAAAGATAAATACGAATTGGTAAAATACCGGCCCGAAAAATCCTGGCTTTTTAAAGCACCGCCACCAGAGAAAGTGCCCTTTTGCAACTCGGCAGTAATGGGCAAAAACGGGCTATAATTGTAAACAAAATTCAAACTAACTGCCGGATGGTAATCCTGCTTTTTTAAATCTGCTTCGGCTTTGCCATAACTTGCGCTAATACCAGCACCAAATTCATAATAGTTAAACCCACTTTGCGCTTTAACCGTTACAAACGTAAAGCCGAAAACAAAAAAAAGAATATATTTTTTCAATGTTAATTTTTATCAATATTTACAAAAGCACATACTGGTTTACAAACGGCTTTAAAATTTTACTAATATAGCTTATGAGTTTTAATTCCCCGCTAAGTTTTACTGTCACCGATCGTTTTTTGCGATATGTTACCATTGATACGCAATCAGACCCCACTTCGGTTACATTCCCATCAACAGAAAAGCAAAAAAATTTAAGCCGCTTACTGGTTGACGAACTGCTGGCCATGGGTGTTCATGACGCCCATCTTGACGAATTTGGCTATGTGTATGCCACCATTCCATCCAATACAAATAAGCAGGTGCCTGTAATTTGCTTTTGCTCGCACGTAGATACTGCGCCTGATTGCAGTGGAACTGATGTAAAACCAATAGTACATAAAAATTACCAGGGACAGGATATTATATTACCTGACGACCTTACGCAGGTTATTAAACTGGCCGAGCATCCCGATCTGAAAAACCAATTTGGCCATGATATAATAACCGCCAGCGGCACAACCTTATTAGGCGCCGATAACAAAGCCGGTGTTGCCGAAATTATGGACGCCTGTTACCAGCTGATCAACCATCCCGAAATAAAGCACGGCGATATCAGGATATTATTTACGCCTGATGAAGAAGTTGGGCACGGGGTAGACCATGTTGATATTGCCAAACTTGGCGCTTACGCCGCCTATACCATTGATGGCGAAAGTGCCGGCAATATGGAAAATGAAACCTTTAGTGCCGATGGCGCCCGGCTGATAATACAAGGTGTAAGTGCCCACCCCGGCTTTGCGAAGGGCAAAATGGAAAGCGCCATAAAAATAGCAGGTGAAATTGTAGCCGCTTTGCCGGACGAACTATCGCCTGAGCACACAGAAGGAATGCAGGGCTTTGTACACCCGGTGAGTATAGATGGCCATGTAGAAACGGCCGGCATTGATTTCATTATCCGCGATTTTGATGAGGATAACCTGAAAAGCCATGCAGATGTGATCCGTGAAACAGCCGACAAGGTTTTAAAAAAGTACCCGAATTCTGCCTATACCTTCACTATCAGCCAGCAGTACCGCAATATGAAAAATGTACTGGAGCAGCACCCCGAAATTGTTGCCAACGCTATGGAAGCCATAAACAGAACAGGCTTAACAGCAAAATTATGCAGCATAAGGGGAGGTACGGATGGCTCAAGATTATCATTCATGGGCCTGCCTTGTCCCAATATTTTTGCCGGTGAACACGCGTTTCACAGCAAGCAGGAATGGGTATCGGTGCAGGATATGCAAAAGGCTGTAGAAACCATTTTACACCTTTGCATGATATGGGAAGAAAAAGCTTAATAAAGCTTAAGGCGTAAAGCAGAAAGCCCAAAGCCAATCAACGTATTTGAGATTAACAGAAATATATAAAATGTATACTATAAGGACCGCAACAGTTAACGATGTTGATACTATACTGCAAATAGCCGATACCACCTGGTGGGCAACCTACTCGGCTATATTGGACCGCGAGCAAATTGAATTTATGCTGGCAGAAATTTACTCGGCAGAAAAAATAGAAAAACAAGTAGCCGATAACCTGCAAACCTACCTGCTACTGGAAGAAGAAGGCATACCCGTTGCTTTTGCTGGTTACTCGCCGCGCGATGAAAACTCCGACATCTATAAGCTGCATAAATTATATTGCCTGCCCCAAACGCAGGGTAAAGGCTACGGCAAAATATTGATAAACGAAGTGGCGGAAAAAACCAGGGAGGCAGGAAAAGAAATTCTCGAGCTCAACGTAAACCGGTATAACCAGGCCAAATCATTTTATGAAAAAATGGGATTTACAGTTGCTTACGAAGAAGATATCGCCATTGGCCCTTACTGGATGAATGATTATGTAATGCGAAAGGAGTTATAGTTATAGCGCCCCCGATTGAGCCTCTGCCCTTTCTCTATCGGGATGGCCAGATAGGCAAGACGCCGAGAAAAATAAACAAATCACTTTGCGCTTCTGCGTCTTTGCGAGAAAGACCTCTCAACTCAATGAAATAGGAAACGAATACATGTCGCAAATAGCCCTTAAAATGTCCATATTACCCCGGCCAGATAACATTGTCCCTGCCGATATTTGATTATCAATCAACACAGCATTATGGAGAAGCAGACAATAAACGCACCCGGCAACAATTTACCAAAGCCCTTAGCTATTTCGCTCGATTCGACTATTAATGAATTGATGCAAGTTATAGCATCATTTAAACCTGCCGATTTCAACCGTTTACCACAGCAGGGATCATGGACACCGGCGCAGCACCTGGAGCATCTTCGGCTTTCGTTGCAGGGCGCAGTTTCAACTTTAAACGGCCCGGTAAAAGTTACGCTACGCAGCCCCGATCAATATGCAGATGTCATAAAAGGTATATTTTTAGATTTTGATGCCAAATACCCTGCAGCACCTACATTAATACCCGATGATAAGGATTATGACAAAGCCCCGCTGGCGGATGAGCTTTCTTTGGTTTCTGACAAGCTTAAACAGATTGTCCAAAATCAAGATCTGACAGGCACCTGCCTTGCACCCGAATTTACCGGAATAGGCTTACTGACACGCCTGGAATGGGCCACTGTGGCTATTTATCATACTTACAGGCATGTGCATAAGTTGAATACCCTTGCACAAGGCTTCGCGTCAGCTGGAAGCTGACACCAGGGTTACCATCCCGCAGGAGCGGGACGGTACGCGGATATAAAAAAATAGCGATGAAGTATTACCCCATCGCTATTTAAATTTAAATCCGAAATCGAAATTATATCAGCAATCTAACCGGTTCTTCCAGTAACGATTTTAACGTTTGCAGGAATGCTGCGGCAGTAGCGCCATCAACTACGCGGTGATCTGCACTCAGGGTAACCTTCATTACGTTACCTGGCACCACAGCGCCGTTTTTAACAACCGGAACTGCCTGGATGCCGCTTACAGCAAGAATACAAGCGTTTGGTGTGTTAATAATAGCGGTAAACTCATCAACACCAAACATACCAAGGTTTGATATGGTGAAGGTTGAGCCTTCCATTTCGGCAGGTTGTAATTTTTTAGATTTTGCTTTTCCGGCAAAGTCTTTCACCTCAACAGATATGTGGCTTAATGATTTGCCATCGGCAAATTTAATAACCGGTACCAAAAGGCCTTCATCAACAGCAACGGCAACACCAATGTGGATATGCTCGTTAGTGCGTATTTTATCGCCCAGGAATGATGAATTAATAGCAGGATGTTGTTTTAAGGCAACGGCACAGGCTTTCAATACAAAATCATTAAACGATATTTTAACCGGGGCAACATCATTAATGCGGGTACGGGCTGCAATAGCCTGATCCATATCAATGCTCATGGTTACGTAGAAATGCGGAGCAGTAAATAAGCTTTCGCTTAAGCGGCGGCTAATGGCTTTACGCATTTGTGTAACTGCCCTTTCGGTAAATTTCTCTTCGCCGGTATAAGTTGGCAATACTATAGGCGCTTTTGCCGGTGCGGCAGGTGCCGATGCCGGAGCAGCAGCCGGTGTTGGCTCAGCAGCCGGTTTGGCAGCCGGTGTATATTCTTCAACATCTTTTTTAATAATGCGGCCGCCTTCTGCGCTGCCTTTTACATCATTAAGGTTGATGCCTTTATCTTTAGCAATTTTACGTGCAAGTGGTGATGCCTTTACGCGGCTGTCATCAGCAGATGTTGACGATGCTACAGGAGCGGCATCAGCAGTTTCGGTTTTGGCTTCAGGAGCAGCTTCAGCAGCAGGTGCAGGTGCATCATTGCCAGCCTGTAATAAAGGCGTAATATCGGTTCCCTCCTTACCCACAATGGCAATAATGCCATTAACAGCAACTGCTTCACCTTCTTTTACACCAATGTACAATAAAGTGCCGGCTTCATAACCAACAACTTCCATAGTAGCCTTGTCGGTTGCCACATCAGCCAATGAATCGTCTGCTTTTACTTTATCACCAACTTTAAAGTTCCATTTTTCAATGGTACCTTCCGTCATGGTATCGCTTAAAAGCGGCATGCGTATAACCGCAGCCGGTATGCTTGATAAATCAACCTTTGGCGCCGCGGTGGCTGCTGGTTTTTTATCGGCAACAGGTGCCGGCTCGGCGGCCTTCTCTTCTTTCTTCGCGGCAGGCTCGCTACCACTATCAGCCAGCGCGGTTTTGTAATCTTCGCCTTCCTTACCAATTACGGCAATAACCGCATCAACCGGAACGGCTGCACCTTCTTCAACACCTATAAATAACAAGGTGCCATCCTGGTACGATTCAAAATCCATGGTAGCTTTATCAGTTTCAACCTCGGCCAATACATCGCCTGATTTTACTTTATCGCCAACTTTTTTATGCCATTTAGCCAATACCCCTTCGGTCATGGTATCGCTCATTTTAGGCATCTTAACTACTTCGGCCATATACTTTTTATATGTGTTATAATTTAGTATTTATATAATAGTGGCAAGTTTTGAGCAGTGAGTTTTGAGTTTAAAATCTTGTTGCAGCTTTACTCAAAACTCATTACTTAAAACTCAAAACTAATCCCTAATGTATGGATAATCTTCCTGAACGTATACGTCGGTATATAGTTCAGATGCTTCAGGCCATGGCGATTCTTCGGCAAATTGAACCGCTTCATCAACAATAGCTTTAATTTTGGCATCAATATCTTCAAACCATTTATCATCAGCATATTGCTTCTCAACAATAGTCTGTTTGGTCATTTCAATCGGATCTTTTGCTTTATAGCTTTCCAATTCTTCTTTGGTACGATATTTCTGTGGATCGGACATGGAGTGACCTTTAAAGCGATAAGTACGCATCTCTAAAAAGGTTGGGCCTTCACCTGCACGGGCACGTGATATAGCTTCGTCCATAGCAACGTGTACAGCGGCCGGGTCCATGCCATCAACTGCCGATGAAGGGATACCGTAAGGCAAGCCTAATTTATAAATATCAGTTTGGATGGTTGTACGCTCAACAGATGTACCCATGGCGTAACCATTATTTTCGCAAATAAAAATTACGGGTAGTTTCCAAAGCGCGGCCATGTTAAAGGTTTCAGTAAGTGCACCCTGGCGTACAGCACCATCGCCCATGTAAGTGATGTTCACAAACTCGGTACCTTTATATTTTTCGGCAAATGCAGCACCGGCACCAAGTGGCACCTGGCCACCTACTATACCGTGACCGCCGTAAAAGTGTTTGCTTTTATCAAACATGTGCATAGAGCCCCCTTTGCCTTTTGAGCATCCGGTTGCTTTACCATACATTTCGGCCATGATAGCTTTAGGCTCTACACCTTTAGCCAAAGCATGTGCGTGATCGCGGTAAGCGGTTATCATGCTATCTTCCTGTTTCATTACAGACATGGCACCGGCCAATACAGCCTCCTGCCCAATGTACAGGTGACAAAAGCCCCTGATTTTTTGTTGCCCGTATAGTTGTCCTGTCTTTTCTTCGAACTTACGCATCAACAGCATTTGTTCGTACCACATCAGGTAAGTGTCCTTAGTTATTTCGATTGAACTCATGTATTTAAACAGTCAATTTCTTGGAGTAAAGCGCAAATCTAATTATATCCTTTAAATTATCGAAACCGCAGCCAAATGTTATGCAGTTTTATTTTTTATTTTTTACTGCGTGCATTTGGTAAGCAATATCGGCAGCATTTTGTTTGATTTGCCAAACTTTATAGTGCCGATTTTAATTTTCGCCAAAGGGTTCCTGCTAACTTTCTGTGTTTGAACCGTTAAAAAACGATAATTGTCCTGTTTTTCAGATTCTTTTTTTACTCAATTTTGAAATAAATTATGATTCATGCTCAAAAAGGGTAACCATAAATATTCATCGTTCGTAATAGGACTAGCTTTATATTAATAACATTTTTAGTAAAGCCCCTATATTTATATTTTTTGAAAAAAAAGCGCGTTTTATTTGCAAATTTAAAAAATATGGATAGTTTTGTATTCAACGATAGACAAAGTGTCTAATTTAATAAACAATTTGTTGGCCCTAACAACAACTTTAACGGATTAAATGAAGAAATTTGCCCTGGCTATTGCCCTAATGTTCATTGTTTTAGCTTCGCAAGCTCAAACAAAAACCACCCCAGCTGTTACCGAGGATAAAACCGACGAACAAGAGGGTTTAGCAAAAACATACCTCTCTCAAATTATGGGTGTTGCTTTATCCGCAACCTCAAACATGAAACTTTTTCACTTTGTTTATGACTGGATTGGCACCCCTTACCATTTTGGCGGAGAGTCAAGAAAAGGTATCGATTGCTCGGCATTCACCAAAGAGTTATACAGCGAGGTTTTTAACCTGGATATTAAAAGAAGTTCACGCGATATTTTCAGCATGGTTAACCCTGTTGGTAAAGATGATTTAAAAGAAGGCGACCTTGTTTTCTTTAAAATCCACAGCCGCCGTATTTCGCATGTAGGCATTTACCTGGGCGATGGAAAGTTTGCCCATGCATCATCAAGAGGCGTGGCCATCAGCAGTCTCGACGATAATTATTACAGCCGTTACTTTTATAAAGGCGGCCGTTTGTTAGCCTCATTTAAAGACCAGCTAACCAATAGCAACGTTGCAACAAATAACGACGACGAGAATAGCAACTAAAGAAATTCAATAAAATACTTAATTTAGTCCCGTCATAAACATGAAGGGACTTTTTTTTTATACCAAACCTTGTTCACTGCCTGTTGTAACCTGCCTGGTTATACTTTTGCAGGCTTGCCAAACACCGCCACCAAAACATGTTGTGGTAAAGCAACAAAGAGCAGTGGTCGCAAAGCCCGAACCTCCAAAACCCACGCCTATTGTATCCGATTCACTTTGTATTGCCGCCATGGGCGATATTATGCTGGGCACGTCGTACCCCAATAATGCCACCCTGCCGCCAGATAGCGCCATAAACAGTTTTAATGCAGTAAAGCCCGACCTGAAAGGCGCAAACGTGATATTCGGTAACCTCGAAGGATCGCTATTAGATTCCGGCGATCCTGCGCATTACAAATTGCATCAAAAAAGTAAGGCCTTCCTGTTCAGGATGCCTACAAAATACGCAGCGGTTTTAAAAGATGCAGGCTTTAACCTGCTTAGCCTGGCCAATAACCATATCAGCGATTTTGATATTAAAGGCCGCAACAGTACCACACAAACGTTGGATAGCATTGGTATTAATTATGCGGGGCTGCTGATAAAGCCATCAACAGTTTTTGAAGTAAATGGCATTAAGTACGGCTTTTGCTCATTTGCGCCCAATGCCAACACGGTTCCTATACTCGATTTAAAAGGGGCGGCCAGCATCATCAGCGAGCTAAAGCAGCGATGCGATGTGGTTATCGTATCTTTTCATGGCGGCGGCGAAGGTGTTAATTATGAGCATGTGCCCCGTAAAATGGAAAGCTTCATTAACGAAAAACGTGGCGACGTATACGCATTTGCCCATAATGCTATTGATGCAGGGGCCGACCTCATTTTTGGCAATGGCCCACATGTTAACCGCGCTATGGAAATGTACAAAAACAGGCTAATTGCCTATAGCCTGGGCAATTTCTGCACGTACCGCTGCGTTAGCGTTGCCGGGGTTTGCGGGCTTGCGCCAGTATTAAAAGTTTACGTTAATAAAAAGGGAGAATTTTTAAGCGGCAAGATCCTATCATACCGACAAGCGCATGATACAGGCCTGCAAAGAGACACGCTTAACCGTGCCGCTACCAGGATAAGGGAACTTACCGAAACCGATTTCCCTGAAGGGATACTAAATATATCTGACGAAGGCCAGATAACCGCCAATATGCCGGAAAACTAAACGTATTATTTCGATATAATTGCCAAAAATAGTTGGTAGAATATTTGTAATCGACTGTAATAAAGGAATATACATCAAGCAAATTGAAATCGGTTTCAATTTGCTTTTTTTGTTATATGAAATCGTCAAAAAAAGGCGTGTTTGACCTGTAAGAGCACGGATGTAATAAAGTGGGGCAAGCAGAATAAAAAACAGCGATATAAGTGTAAATCATGTGGGCAATTGTTTATTCGGCAGCACGCTGGTGTAAGAGATAAGAAC